>JAGYMR010000202.1 GCA_018400515.1 Tangfeifania sp. | reverse complement strand
AAATCATGCTCGTTTCATTCGGATAAAATTAAAAAATACAACCAGCCGATTTTCAGGCTAAATTAAGCATTTTTGTCCCATTAAAAAAAGCTTCCCGGATTTCAATTCCCTGTTTGGTGCGCTTTTGATTTTTCGTTTTGAGATGTTCTGCTAATTCCTTAATTTTACCCAACGAATGAAATATCCAAAAAATGACGGCAAAACAGCATCATTCGAATCTCCTTCCCTCTTACCGGTGTTTATTTGAGTGCCGGATGTTGTATGCAGCTCATTAATGCTGTTTGCTGCCGGGCAGGGTTACTCCGTGCTTTTAACGGCATATGAACAGGCCATCTTTCCAATAAGTCCGCCGCATTTATCATGTAATTCTTTCTAAAGCAGCAGGTGAGCAGCCTTGTTAGACGCCGGGACTTATCTCATCGCATCAGCAATAAAAACCAAAATTATTTTTCATGACATCCACCAAAATAAAATTAAAAAAAATGCCTGAGCGCGCCGCGGGGGCTCCCGCCAATTTCAGTGCCGCGACTGGTGCCGGTCATGCTCCCGGCATGAACGGGCGCATTCAGCGCCTGCGCAAACAGAGTGTGGAAACACCGGAGCGCCTCTCCACTGAACGGGCTTTGATCACCACCCGGTTCTACCGGGAAAATGAAGGGAAGCATTCTGCTCCGGTTATGCGGGCGCTCAATTTTTTGGAGATCTGCCGCCGGAAAACCCTCTATATTGGTGATGATGAACTGATTGTAGGGGAAAGGGGCCCGGGTCCCAAAGCGGTTCCGACCTTTCCCGAACTGAACTGCCACAGCGCAGAAGATCTTCAGGTGCTGAATGCCCGGGATCAGCAGCGGTATATCATTTCCCCGGAAGATATCGATACCTATGCGAAGGAGGTGGTTCCTTACTGGAAAGGACGGACCATGCGCGAAAGGATCTTCCGCCATGTGCCCGAAGCCTGGGAGGCTGCTTATGAAGCCGGGGTTTTCACTGAGTTCATGGAGCAGCGTGCTCCCGGCCATACAGCGCTCGACGGCAAGATCTATAAAAAAGGGATGCTTGACTTCAGGAAGGAGATCAACGAACACATTCAGCGGCTCGATTTTTTGAACGATCCTGAAGCTACCGCCAAACGGGAAGAATTGAAAGCGATGGGGATTGCCTGTGATGCTGTAATCCTTTTTGCGGAGCGCCATGCGGCCCTGGCGGAAGGGATGGCTGCTCGGGAAACCCGGTCAAAGCGCGCCGAAGAATTGAAAAGGATTGCCCGGGTGTGCCGGAGGGTACCTGCAAATGCCCCGGAAAACCTGTGGGAAGCCATTCAAATGTATTGGTTCGTTCATCTCGGTACCATCACCGAGCTGAATGGATGGGACGCCATGAACCCGGGGCATTTCGACCAGCACCTCGCGCCCTTCTTTGAAAAAGAGCGGAAAGAGGGAACCATCACCCGGGAAGGAGCCAAAGAGCTTATCAGCTGTTTCTGGATAAAGGTTAACAATCACCCCGCCCCGCCCAAAGTGGGAATAACAGCCCGCGAGAGTGGTACCTACAACGATTTTACCAACATCAACCTCGGGGGAGTGAAAGCGGATGGCACCGACGGGGTGAGTGAAGTCTCCTTCATCATGCTGGAAGTGATCGAAGAGCTCCGTATCCTGCAGCCGGGAAGTTCTGTGCATATCAGCGCCAAAACCCCCGGTAACTTTCTGAATGCGGCGACCAAAGTCATCCGTCAGGGACACGGATACCCTTCGGTTTTTAATCCGGACGTCTACATACCCCAACTGCTCCGCCAGGGAAAATCCCTGCAGGATGCCCGCGAAGGAGGGTGCAGCGGATGCATCGAAGTGGGCGCTTTCGGAAAAGAGGCCTACCTCCTTACCGGATACCTGAACGTTCCGAAAATCCTGGAGATCACCCTGAATAACGGAATTGATCCGCTTACCGGGAGAAAAGTTGGTATAGAAACAGGGGATCCGCAAACATTCAGGGATTTTGAAGCCCTTTACAACGCTTTCCTGAAACAACTTCATTTTGTGATCGATCAGAAGATCCGGGTGAGCAACTACATCGATCAGATGTTTGCAAAATATGCACCGGCGCCTTTTCTTTCGGTGGTAATTGATGATTGCATTGCCAAAGGAAAAGATTATTACGACAGCGGCCCCCGGTACAATACCAGTTATATTCAGTGCACCGGACTGGGCACCATCACCGACAGCTTATCGGTCCTGAAAAAGCATGTTTTTGAAACGCAGACGATCTCCATCAAACAGCTGCTGAAGGTCCTTTCGGAAAATTTCAGGGGAAATGAACCCCTGCGGCAACGGATCCTCAACCATACCCCTTTTTTTGGTAATGATGACGAACGGGCGGATAGCATTGCCGTCAGGGTTTACAATGACCTGTTCCGTGCCATTGACGGAAAACCCAACGTGAAAGGGGGACATTACCATTTGAACATGCTCTCCACCACCTGCCATGTCTATTTCGGAAAAGTGCTGGGGGCAACTCCTAACGGCCGTTTTTCCGGGAAACCGATATCTGACGGGACCTCCCCATCGCACGGATGTGACACCCAGGGCCCTACATCAGTCATCCGCTCCCTGGGAAAACTGGACCAGGAAAAATCGGGAGGAACCCTGCTGAACCTCCGTTTTGTCCCCGGCCTCCTGAAACGGGAAAAGGATGTGGAGAAACTGGGACACCTCATCCGCAGTTATTTCAGCCTCGGAGGGCACCATGTCCAGTTCAACATAGTGGATACGGCCACCTTACGGGCAGCGCAGGCTTCTCCCGAGGATTACAAAGACCTGATGGTGCGTATGGCGGGCTACAGCGACTATTTTAATCACATGAATGAGGACCTTCAGCAAGAGATCATTGACCGGACAGAGAATGAAGGTTTTTAATAAGGCGGGATGATGCTGGCGTTCCACTGCAGCAAAAACAAATGAAACCACTGATTTTTGATATAAAACGCTATGCCATAAATGACGGACCAGGTATCCGGACGACCATTTTTTTCAAGGGATGCCCCCTGTCATGCCGGTGGTGTCATAACCCCGAAAGCCAGTCTCCGGAGGTACAGAAAATGTACACCGCCTCCAGGTGTGTGGGTGCCCGGGAGTGCATCGAAGCATGTCCCAACGGCGCCCTGGCATTCACGCCGGATGGGATCGTCACGGATTGGGAACGCTGTGACCTGTGCGGAAAATGTGCCAGGGCCTGTCCGGCCAAAGCCATTGAAATGTCAGGAAAATATTATTCGGTAAACGAGTTGCTGGAGATCATCCGGCGCGAACGGGTCCATTTTGATGCCTCGGGGGGAGGGATGACGCTCTCCGGAGGGGAACCCCTGATGTATCCCGGTTTTTTAATTGAACTGCTGGAAGCCTGCGGGCGTGAGGGCATTCACCGGGCGGTGGATACCTGCGGTTTTGCCCCGGAAAAATCCCTTCTGGAGATAGCCCGCCGCACCGATCTTTTCCTGTTCGACCTGAAAATTATGGACCCGGATAAACATCAACAGTGGACAGGAGTTGATAACCGGTTGATCTTAAAAAATCTGGAAATTCTTGCCCGAAGCGGCGTTCCCATCAATATCCGCATACCATTGATAAACCGTGTTAATACGGGCAAACATAATCTTGAGGAGACCGCCCGTTATATTGCCTCCCTGCCGGGGAAAACCCCCAAAGTAAACCTGCTGCCTTACCACCCCATAGCGGAAGGGAAGTATAAAAAACTGGATATGAAATGGGATCCTTCAGGAATGGGGGAACCCTCCAAAGCAGAGCAGGAAGTTGCCCTTGAAATATTTCATCAGTTTGGTCTGGAAGTGGAAGCGGGTGGTTAAACAGGGCTGCGGCACAAAGAATATCAGAACATTTCCGGAAAGATCTGCGTAAAATAATCCCGTTAAAATGGACCCAATGCGCAAGTTTTTTCCCGCCAGCATCAGGGGGTAAAAGGAGCCAGGCTCCATAAGATCAGCCACCGAAAGGAACTAAGGAATATTTTCAAGCCATTTTTGATACTGGGCTTTCAGTGCTTTCACCTTTTCCGGATGCTTTCGGGCCAGGTTGACCTTTTCTCCCGGATCATCCTCCAGGTTTACCAGGAAAAGGGAGTCTTCCGGAGCAAATTTTTCTCCCCGGATGAATGGATTCCCCAACAATTTCCAGTTCCCCTTCCGGGCCACCCAGTGGTTTCCGTTTTTCCAGCAAAATCCGCCGGCATGCCGGCTTTCGGCATCCGGATTTTTAATTACAGGAATCAGGCTTCTCCCGTCGAGTTCGCGGGTGCCCAGATCGATTCCGCACAAATCGGCCAGGGTGGGCATCCAGTCGCTATTGACAGCCACCTGATTCCGGACCTGATCGCTTTTCAGGCGGGCAGGCCAGCTGATCGCAGCCGGAACGCGGATGCCGCCTTCAAACAGGCTGAATTTATTTCCCCGGAGAATGCCGGCACTGCCGCCGCCGAAATGGGCGCGCTCCTCGGTGGAATATCCGTTATCCGACTGAAAAACAATGATGGTATTTTCAATCAACCCCAGCTCTTCCAGCTTCCGGATTAATGCACCAATTTTATCATCCTGTGTGGAAAGAAAGGCCGCGTAAAGATCACGGGGATATTTTACTCCCTTCTCCCGGTAATATTCGAGCCATTCGGGCGACCCCTGATAAGGGTAATGCGGAGTATTCATGGCAAAATACATAAAAAAGGGATGATCTGCGTTATGTTCAAGAAAGGCGGAAGCTTCCCGGACCATCAGATCGGGGAAAAATTCGCCGGGATAGAACACCTCCCGGCCGTTGCGGTAGAGATCATGCCGGTTGGGGCCGGACCAGTAAAAGAAATGCGAATAATTATCGATGCAGCCCACAAAGTGGCCAAATGAATAATCGAACCCCTGGGCATTGGGTTGTTTGTCTTTTCCATGCCCCAGATGCCATTTCCCGATATGGGCCGTCCGGTAACCGGCATCTTTAAACATTTCAGCCAGGGTATACTGGGAAGAAGGCATGCCGGCCTCTTCGGAAAGGGCGCTTACATTTCCGGGAACACCGGCCCGCTGGGGAGTTTTACCGGTAAGCAAACCGGCCCGCGACGGGGAACAGATTGGCGCTCCGTAAAACTGGGTAAATTTGATCCCGCTCTTTACCAGCTGGTCCATATGGGGAGTCACCAGATCCCCGGCGCCAAAACAATTCAGGTCAATGGCGCCCTGATCATCGGTAT
>JAGYMR010000201.1 GCA_018400515.1 Tangfeifania sp. | reverse complement strand
AACCATAAAAATTTAATTATTAGAAAGTTATATCAAGTCCAAAGTTCTGCATTTTCGTGACAGGATAACCAATGGAATCGCTGTTCTCCGGATCGAGGTGATCCATGGGCAGGTTCTCCCAGGTCAGGAGGTTCTGTCCGCTCACATAGACCCTCAGGTTGGAGATCCCCAGCGAGGACATCAGCCGGTTTTCCGGAAGGGTGTAGCCCAGCTCAATGTTTTTCAGCCGGGTAAAGGAGCGGTCCATGATAAAGAAATCATTCCCAACATGGTTGGTGTTACTCACTGTACTCAGCGCCGGATAGGTGATCTTTTCACCGTTTTCATAACGCTCTGGGGTCCATGCATTCCGGTGATACCCATAGTAGGTTCCCTCTTTAATGTATTCATACACACCTTGTGCGGCATACCCGCTGGCGTACTGCCCGACACCCTGGAAGAATACCATGAAATCGAATGCTTTGTAAGAAAGATCAATGGTAAGTCCGTAGGTGATCCCGGGGATACTGGAGGAGCGGATCGGCACCTGGTCTTTATCATTTACAACGCCGTCGCCGTTAAGGTCTTTATACTTAAAGTCGCCGACACGGGGGGTTCCGAAACCATAGCTGGTTTCTGAAAGAAACTCATCCAGTTCCTCCTCGGAATTGAAAAAGCCGTTCCCGTTGCTGTAATCGATCTTATATCCCCAGTTGGTAGACAGCGGATACCCTGTACTCCGGTACTGGTGCACATAAGTGGAATCGCGCATGGGTTCGTCCATAAATTTAACCTCGTTCTGGTTGTAGTTGAAGTTCCCCCGGACAGAGAGTGCCAGGTCCTGGGTAATATTGGTATTGTAAGTCATTTCGACTTCAAATCCCTGGTTATCCACTTCACCCAGATTCACCTTCGGGATATTTCCCAGCGGGACACCCTGCAATGCCGGTACCATGCCCCGGGATATCAGAATCTGTGAACGTTGCTCCAAAAAGTAATCGAATGTCACGTTCAGGTCATTCAGCACCTGCACATCGATCCCGTAGTTCTGCTTTTCAGCCAGCTCCCAGCTCAGGTTGGGGTTCCCCAGCAATCCCTGGTTGATCCCCTGGCCAAGTCCGAGGCTTCCCAGCGGACCTCCGCCAACACTGATATTGTCCTGGTAAAGGAAACGGGCTCCGCCCATTTTATCATTACCGACCTGTCCATAAGAGGCCCTTAATTTCAGGTTGGTAATAAAATTCTGTTCGGCCATGAAATTCTCGTTCGAAACGACCCATCCCACGGATACTGCCGGGAAGAACCCGTAACGGTTGCCGGGGGCAAATTGTTCCGAACCGTTGTACCCCATGTTCACTTCACCGAGGTAGCGGCTGTCGTATGCATATGTAACACGGCTGGCAATACCGATCACGTTGAAAGGAATCTCACCGGCGGTGGTTTCCCAATAATCGCGCTGCGCCAGGAACATCCCGGTAACATCGTGCTTTTCGCCAAAGGTCCGGTTGTAGTTGATGATCCCCTGGATATTGACGTTATAACGGGAATCGGCTCCTTTTCCTATGGAAAGCAGGGATTCATTGGCCCTTTTCACCGCATAGTTCAATGAATTGTTTTCGTAATCCACATTGGCCAGGTATAATTTTTCATTCTTATACCCCTGCATGGCGGTGGTTGCCCTCGAGTCATAGGAGAACAACCCTTTCACGCTCAACCCCTTGGTGACGAGTTCGCTTAAATCCCACTCAGCTCCCAGCGAGGAGTTCAGGTTTGAACGGACCTCACTGCGGAATCCCTGGCGGTTCATGATCTCAAAGGGAGAACGGTCGAGATACCCGGGGTCTACGACCTGTCCGGCCTCAACACCAAATCCGGGAATGGTGGTTGGCCCCACCGTAATGGGTGTAAGCGTGGTGACCTGGTAGATCAGGTCGCGCATCATCCAGTTGGTATCGCTTCCGGGATAGGTTCCGGCCGAAGGCATATTGACCCGTTCGATGTAACTTCCCAGGTTAACAAATGTTTTCAGCGACTCGGTCATTTGAAAATCTACATTGGCCCTGAAATTGTACCGGTTCATCCATGAGGAGGAATCATATCCCAGTTTGTCTTCCGATTCGGTATTCAGGTTCCCGCCCTGGTGGAGAAAACCGGCGTTAACAAAAAACTGAATCCGTTCCGTACCACCGCTGGCATTCATATTGACCCTTGTTTGCGGCACATAGCGGTCGAACAGTTCGCGGTAATAGTCGTGATCGGGATAAATATAATCCCTGAATGCTTTCTGTTCCGCATAATCTTCTGCATTGGGATCGAGGCCTTCGTAAGGATTCTCAAACCGGTCGAACATCAAATCTCCGAAAGGAAGCGGGGAAATGCCGTCGTTGGCAGCAGCCTCGTTCCTCAGTTTCATATATTCGAGTGAGTGCAGCCGCTCGGGTTCATGGGTAAAGGAGCTGAAACTCTGTTCGGCATTAACCGACATTTCAATTTTCCCTTCCTGGCCCCGGCGGGTGGTGATCAGGATCACCCCGTTAGCTCCGCGCACACCAAAAAGTGCAGTGGCAGAGGCATCTTTCAGGATGGAGATCGATTCCACCTCATGCGGATCAATGGTCCGGATGTTATCACGCGGCACCCCGTCGATCAGGATCAACGGATTGCTGCTATTGGTGGTGGCGGCTCCTCGGAGGTACATGGTGGCATCGTCGCGACCGGGCTGGCCCCCTGCCGACTGGATCGATGTTAATCCGGACATGCGTCCTGCCAGTGTGTTCGCAAGACTTGCCGAAGATCCTTTTACAATATCTTCTGTTTCAACGGAAGAAACCGAACCTGTAACGGTCACCTTCTTCTGCACACCATAACCTACAACAACAACCTCTTCCATACCGATGGTTTCCTCCACCATGGTAATCTCAAAGCGCTCCCTTCCGGCCAGGGGGATATCCTGTGTCCGCATCCCCACAAAAGAAAACTGCAGGGTATCGGCATCTGCCGGAACCGAAAGCGTAAATTCCCCGTCCGGGTTGGTGATGGTACCGATCGTGGTTCCTTTAACAATCACTGAAACCCCCGGTAGCGGAAGTCCTTCGGCATCACTCACCACCCCGGTCACCTCTTTTTGATCGGGTTGCTGCGTTTCTGCCGGAAGCATATCACTTTTCAGTTCCGCTGGCAGTTCAGCTTTTTCGCTTTCAAGAATAACGATCTGCCGGTCGTAGATATGGTAAACATTCCGTGTATCCTCAAACACCTGGTCGAGGATGGTTTCCACGGTCTCATCGGTCGCCTTTACGTCTACCCGGCGATTCAGGTCTACCCATTTTTCGTTGTACAGCAAAATAAATTCGCTGTTTTCTTCGATGGTCTGAAAAACCTCATCAACCGTGGCGTTTTTCATTTTCAGGTTAAACCTGGTAGCTTGTGAATAGCTTTCTGCTGCAGAAACAGCCATCACCGTACACATTAGTAAGGTCAGCAATTTCATTTTCAATACCATTTTAGACAAGCTCCCACGGGAGAAGCCCATGCGTTCTCGTTTTTTTTTCATACTTTTGAAACGTTTAGATTAAACACTAATAATTTATCTATCAGGAAAACCGGCAGGCGGCCAGGCCTCCGGTTTTCGCATTTTTTACTGTCTCGGTAAAACTTTCATCTTTTTTTCGATATATACTTCGTTGCCGGAGATCCGGTAATTGATACGGGCCACATCCGAAAGGGCTTTCATCACCTCCCCGATCGACTCCTTCAGGTCCAGTTTCCCAGTAATCAAATCGTTGGAAGGATAATGGGATGGCAACCGGAATTCAATATCATAATAACGCTCCAGTTTTGTCAGTACCGTATTTACACTCTCCTTGGTAAATTGCATCCACCCTTCGGTCCAGGCGATATAGAGTTCCGGATGAGGTACTTCAGTGACGTGAACGTTCCGCTCTTCCCGGTTGAATTTAGCTTTCTGTGCAGGTTTCAGGAGTACTTCCCCTTTTCCCAGACCAAACTTTTTGGAATAATGGACAGCAACACTCCCTTCGAGCAAAACCGTTTCAATGGAGCCATCGCCCGCATAAGCCGAAATATCAAACCAGGTGCCCAGCACTTCCAGATCCACTTCGCCGGCCTGAACGATAAAAGGCTTATCCCTGTTGCGGGTCACTTTAAAACAGGCTTCCCCCTCCAGATAAACCTTCCGTTCCTTTCCGGAAAATTTTGAGGGGAAGGCAAGCCGGCTTCCCGCGTTCAACCAGACTTTTGTTCCGTCGGCCAGCAGAAGGTCGGTGCTTTTTCCGTAAGGTATGACCACTTCGTTCATGGGAACTTCCTTTCCTTCCGGTATGGGAGATTCAGACAAACGGACCACACTGTCGTTAACGATCACCTGATCCTCCCGGTCATTTATCTGAATGGACGACTTATCCCGGTTCAATGCAATCGCTTCCCCGGTGGAAAGCACCATGCGCGCCTCCTCATGTTGCCCGCCCGTTGAAGATGCATCAAATTGATAGGAGTCCGCTTTGAAAAACTGGAAGTACCCTGCCAGCCCGAGTGCCAAAAGAAAAACGGCAGCAGCACTCCGTACGATCCACCTCCGTATCCGGGTACGGCGCTTTTTTTCCGGCTGCAAATCGTAACTGCGGATGTTTTTCCACATCGTACGCAGTGACCGCTCATCCAGTACATCGTACTGATCGCGCAAAAGTTCAATGATTTTCCGGGCTGTATGGGCAGATGAATGGAATTCCGGATGTTCATCCAGAAATTTTTCCCAGGATTCGTTCTCCTTCCCTCTCAAAACCCAGTCAATAAAACTTTTCTCTTCCAGGAGTTGTTCAGGATTGTAATGAATAAATCTTAATTCCATTCAGGTTTGATCGTTTTATACATTTATAAAGGCGCAATTTACAATTTTGTGGACAAAAAAATTAACGTTTTTTAGTTTTTTTTTGTTTTTTTTAAGCATTAACGGGAAAAATTCGTCCGGGGTTTTAAAAGGCTGAATGCCTATAGAGGGGGTACTGGGAAGTGATAAATGGGGAGTTGAAATGTGCGAGTTTTTATGGCAATGATGCGTCTGCTTCATCTAAGGTGTTTTTTTTGAAAAAAGCGCTCTTTCGCAAAAGAGCGCCATTCCTAACTAACCTAAAGCTATAAAAAATCGGGTTTTTAATAGCACCCCGTTTATTTAAGTAAAGCAGAAAAGGAAAAATTTGTGGACAGAAAAAATCAAAAAATCGGAAAAAAATTTCAGAACCGCCGGATTTCTGTCTGGCAAACACCAAATATTGGAAAGAAGAATCCCCTGTA
>JAGYMR010000200.1 GCA_018400515.1 Tangfeifania sp. | reverse complement strand
TGAGGGAGCGCAGAAAGGGGCAGCATAGAAACTGGTAAACCGCATCCCTTCTGCGGCCATCCGGTCAATATGGGGTGTCCGGATGTTCGGGGAGCCATAACATCCCAGATCCCCGTACCCCTGGTCATCGGTAAAAAAAATGATAAAATTGGGCCGCTCTCCCGGCGGTTCCTGCCCGGAATGGCATGCATGAAAAAAGAGCATAACCACCAGCAGTATGCTGCCGAATACAGATCGACCAAATCGTCCGGTTTTCATCATCATTATTAGCATTATTTTCCAACCTTTTCCCCTTTCAGCACTTTCAGTTCATAAGGGGCAAAAGTGACGGATGTATTTTCCGGCCATGCCGATGCCTGCCCCGTGGAAGGATCCAGCCACTGAAATGGTCCGGAGACAGAAAATTTCATATTTGCCGTAACATTTTCCGCCCCTTCGTTAAAAAGAATGTAATAGTGCGCTCCCTCTTTCACCACATGGCGGTAACGGATATCTTCAGAAGCAGGTGACAGCGTCAGGTCAGGGGCCGTAAAATCATTAACCGCTGCCAGCAGTTCGGCCGGTGTCTGCAGTACCCGGGCCCCTTTAAACATCGCTGCAAAGGGGGAGTCCTTCCAAAAGAGGAGCCGTCCTTTTTTGGCCAGTTTTTTCAGCAGGGGGATGGCCCGGGGTGGAATATGCGGCATATTATCGGCAACCAGTACTTTATAGTGCATACCTGCAATGAAGATCCCTTTGGAGGTGACTTTGGCATCCTCCCACAGGTGCCGCATTTCGAGGTAGTTAAAATCCCGCTGGTTTTGAAAGAAAACCTTTGCCGCTTTATCGGGCAGGTATTTGGCATCCGCCAGGATGGCCAGGTCGCATACATGGCGCGAATCGGTATTCAGCCAGCAGAGCCTCCTGCAGGCATCGGCATAAGGTTTGTACTTATTCCACCACGAAGCATTGGGGCCCACATCCGGCGGACGCTCATCAAACCGGGGTCCACGGATCGAGTAATAAAAAGCATGGGGCATCAAAAAATTGTGGCCACGGACAAAACACCAGTTGGCAAGCCATTCCATCTCCTCAAAAGTCAGGTTATGCCCGTAGGCCCCATAAAGTTCATTGGAGTTCCGGCGGCGTCCGAAATGGACCATGGCACTGGAAGCTCCTTTCACCATGGTTGAAGATCCCCCTTCAAGGGCTTTCGGACCCGGCACCACCGAGCGCCACACCAAATCCTGCCCCGGGATATGAAAATACCTTAAAGTACCGATATCCATGGGGCCTGCAGGGTGTCCCATGAGGGCAATCCCCTGCGCCCCGCACCAATCCCCCAGCCGTTTGTAATAATTCTCTTCGAGGCAGGTGTTGATGGCTCTGTAATAATCGGCCCGGCGTTCCTGTGATTCCGGGTTGTCTTCATACCAGAGATCCGCCAGGAAAGGTTTAAAATCGTATCCCAGAATCCTGTTGATTTGCGGGAGGATCTGTAAGGATCCGGGGACAATGGTTTTGTTCCGGGACCTTCCGCCTCTCCCGAGGATCGACGGTTCATCGGTAAAAACACCCAAAATGGTTGTTCCGAAATAGGCTCCGAACTCCTGCGCATACTTTTCGTACACCAGATCAATAAAACTTTCCACCGCCTCCGGATTCAGAATATCCGCCGCGGCCGGCAGGTCTTCCCGGATTTGCGGTGTTCCTTCATCGATGTAATGGACCCCCCGGATGACGCCGCCCGAGGGTTGTTCAGCAACAGCCATGCGCCCTCCTCCGGGCCTTTCAATCACTGTTATCAGTTTCATATCCGCTGCCAGCAACGGTTCCTCCCCGGCTTTCAGATCCACTTTTACCAGGCCTCTCGCCGCATGCGCCGGGTTCCGTTCCACAACCTGACCACTGGAGGATCCGGAAGGATACATCCCTTCATCGTAAAGCACGACATACATGCCCCTGCGGGCCGCTTCACGGATGGCCACATCCATGGCTTCTATCATCCGGGGCGAAAGCCATCCTGTGTTTTCGGGCAATCCAATGCGGGCATGGATCACAAATCCATAAACGCCATGCGCTTCGAAGTCAGCTATCTGACGGACGATTTCATCCGCCTTCAGCGTATCGTTCCAGAACCAGAACGGCATCAGGGAAAACTCCTTCGGAGGATCCATGAACCCCTCACGGGGCTTCTGTCCTTCAGAAGTATACCCGAGCAACAAAAAGAAAAGAAGAAAAAGGAAGGATTGTTTTATTATTTTATTCATCGCAATATAATTGATAATTGTTTAAAGGAACTTATTTCATTAATAACGGCTGTTTTAACAGCATCCGATGGAATCCGCAAGCTCATTTTACCGGAACTGACTTCCTCATGATCCAACCGTGTACCAAGATCTCGTCATGCCCGTTTCATGATACTATTCAGGTATTCCCAGATGCTGCTCCCATGATAACGGGCGACGCGCTGCCGAAAAAAATCAGCTTTTTGTCCCTGTTCGCGGGACGTTTTTGTTTTTAGCAGTGCTTTTCCCCGGGAAAACCGGAAAAATACTGAACGTGCTGCGAAGGATTTATTCAAACCGAACCCGGGGATGGAATGTCAAATTCCGCATTCCGGGGATCGGCCAGCAGCCGGTTGGCCTCCACGGAGTGTTTGCCGGTAAAATGTTCAGCCTCGCCGTCAAATTCAAGCCACGGACCAACGATATACTCTGCCTGATCCACGGGGACGCCCATGCCGTCGCGGGCAATTTCATGAATTTTCATAAACTCTTCGAAAGCCAGTTGATTATCGCCAAACCGGTGGGCACGTGCATTGAAAGGAACTCTTTCCCCCAGGCGGTAGGAGATATTCATCAGGTGTCCGAGGGTGCAGCTGTAATGGGCATCCCGCATGGTCCCGTTGGCCATCGAAGGGTCATTGGCCCGGCAGGCGGCGATAAAACTCCCGAAAGGTCCCCCGGGAGTCAGCGGCACCTCATTGACGGGGACATCCCGGGGCTGGCTGCCGTTATATGGCTGGTATTTTCCATCACGAAGTCTTCCCCCGTCCTCAAAGTAGAACCGGTTGGTTACTTCGAACTGGTATCCGTCATAATTCACATTCCGTACATTAAAGAAAACATACTGGCCGTTGGCGAATTCGGCAAGGGCGAAAAGGGTATTGGGGGTTTCCCCCTGGTCGTCCCAGGAAAAACGGCCGCCGATGGCCATCACCCGGACCGGATGCGTATTTTCCACTTCCGGATCGAGGGCCCAGTAAGCCACATCCAGCTGGTGGGTTCCCTGGTTGTTCAGTTCACCGTTTCCTACCGGCCAGAACCAGTGCCAGTTGTAGTGGACCAGGTTATCATGGTACCGGTCAATAACAGAAGGTCCTTTCCAAAGCTTCCAGTTCAGATGGTTCGGTGAACTGGAAGGAGGTTTAAAACCGATCCCTTCACGTGGTTTACAGGCAAACCCATGGGAAACTTTTAATTTCCCGTACTTTCCCGAGCGCACTTCTGCCACCTGGCGGGCCCAGTTGGGATCACTCCGCCGCTGGGTTCCGTGCTGTACAACAATGCCGTATTTTTCGGCGGCTGCCAGGGCCACACGGCCTTCATACACATCATGGCTGGCAGGTTTCTCCACATAAATGTGTTTTCCCGCCTGTGCCGCCCAGATTACCATCAGCGAATGCCAGTTATTGGGCGTGGCCACACTGATGGCATCCAGCCGGGAATCCTCCAGAACGCGCCGGACATCTTCCTCACCTTTGACGCGGTAGCTGTTTCCCTGTGCTTTTTTCAGCTGCCCGATCCGCTCTTCCAGGACCTTCCGGTCGGGATCCACCAGGTAAACGACCTCCACATCGTTCCGTTCACTGAACCTTTTTATATGGCCGTTTCCTTGGCCATGAACGCCGCAAATGGCAATGCGAAAGCGCTCATTGGCGCCCATTATGGAGCCATAAGACCGGGCACTGAAGCCCATGCCGCCGATGGCGATCCCGGCGGTTCCCAGAACCCCATTTTTAATAAAATCTCTCCGTTTTGTCATTGATCAAAAAATTATTGGTTGAATGAATAATTTTAAATAATATTTTCAGGTATTTTTTCATTTGTGTTGATAATGGGCCCTGTCGCTGCTGAAACCGGCGGGCCGTCTGAACCTGACGGATTCACGGGGTCAGGGCAGATGAAGGTCCGTCAACCGGGAAAACGATCCCGTTCAATCCGGTGTTAAAGCCTCCGGTTTTTTCAGGCCAGGTACCCCGGGTGATCCACTCATAATAGCGCATGGCGGTTCCGGCATCTTCCACCCAGTCCCATTGACCCGCCGGTGCCCTCACCGGATAATTAAGAATCAGTCCGCTTACTTCCTTCATCTCCTGAAGGGCGGACTGAATCGTATCAATAAGTTCCGGGGAACGGAAAGCACCTCCCCGGGCAAATATCCGGTAACCAAAATAGGCGGTGGCCGTTGCTTTATGAAGGCGTGCCGTCAGAAGGGTACGGTTAAAGTAGTGGAAAAGTTCCTGGTAGTGATTTTCTTTCAGGAAAGGCCGGGCCTTGTGAATTTGTTCCAGTGATTTTTCTGAAAGGTCTATGCCGTATTGTTTCTCCGTCCGGACGTAGGAAAGGTACGTTTCGTTCATCTTTTCACCCCGGGTCAGCCAGTCATTTTCAACCACCCAGGGGATCTCCCGCAACTGAGTTCCACCTGCCTTCGCCCAGTCGGGTGCCAGGGTGTTAATGACATCGGTCCAGTAATGGAATTCCCGGTTGACCCCATGTTGAACAAAAACAACCGGCGGTCTTTTCCATTTTCCCGAAACATGGCGGGCCCAGTGAGAAGAGTAAGGATCATAATTCAGTTGGGAATGATTGGCCGTACTCGTTCCCAGGGTATATAAAACGGAAGTTACAATATCAAAAGCATTTTTAAAAGCCGCTTTCACATAGGGATGCGCTTTTTTTCCGTAGCGGGCAACGATGTACTCATCGTAAATTTCATCTGCCGTCAGCGAGGTGTCTTCCTGAAGGCGTTTCAGGGCATAGAGGTTAATTTCAGACGGCCGCCCTACCACCCGGGTATCTCCAAAACGGTCGGTCCGGGCAACGTAGCCGATGATGTGATCCCGCCTTAAAAAATCGCTCCAGCGGGAAAGAATGTATTCCGGCCAGGTATTGGCAATGATCGCCTGACCGTTAAATTCAGCTCCGGCATCGAATTCCATGATGGTGGGGCGGTCGATGGTTCCGGCAAAAAAATCGTTGGGATGCGTCAGGAAAAAATCATGGGGCGTTTCTTTCATCATCAGCCGGATCGCGGGGTACTCAAACAACTCAATGGCTCCTACAATATTA
>JAGYMR010000020.1 GCA_018400515.1 Tangfeifania sp. | reverse complement strand
AAAATAGATCCTGATTTTTTCAGCCCGCCGTGCAAACCGGGTGTCTTTGCTGCGCCGGTTCAGCGCTTCGGCAACCAGGTTGCGGACCTGCAGGGTGGCAGCGCGTTCCAGGTTCTCTTCCAGCTCCTCCTTTTCTTCACTCAACTGTTCTTTTTCGGATTCAATCTGTTTATACTGCTCCTTCACCTCCCGGTTTTCAGCCATTAATTCCTGGTTGCGCCGGTTGAGTGAATCGATCTGGACAACAAAATCACGCATGATCCCCCGCAGTGTGGTAACCTGTTCCTGATAGGCATTGATCTTTTTCAGGCTGATCTTTTTGGTTTGCTCAATTTCCCGCTGAAGATCTTTGACTTTCGTTTGCGCAATAAAAAGCTGCTCGCTGATGGTGTCATTCTCAGTTTCCAGCGAATCATAGCTTTGGACCAGGTCGTTTAATTCCATTTGAATCGAATCCTTCTCCGCATTGAGTTCATTCAGAATCGACCGGTGTTCCCTGTTCTGGATGAAATATAAAACAGCTACTGCCACCAGGATCACTGAAAGGACTGCTACAATGATGTTGTTCCTCCGCTCTTTTGCTTTCTGCCTTTTCTGCGCTTCCAATTCACTCATTTCCGATGTTTTAGGAAAAAACCCTTTGTAATATTGAACGGCGTAAAATTACAAATCTTTTGTCCTGAAGCAAATAAAAATTGCATCCCATTTAGAAAAGGAACTTTTTTTTGAAAAGTTTTTATGAAATTTGTTTTGCCGGACCCTTTGCCGGGAGCAAATTTTTTTTAGTTGCGGAAATATGGCGTGTGAAGGACCATATTTCTCCCCGGAGAACAATTCGGTTCATTAGAAGATCGATGCGTTGCCAATGAAAATGATGAATACGACACATGAAACATCGGAAACCTGTTTTTGATATTGACAGTTACGGCGAATATACCCGTTGGGATGATGAAAGTAAAGATATTCCCAAAATCCAGAAAATTTCAGCGGTCATTGAAGCCGGAATTGGCACTGAGTTTGGCTATGTTTTGCACATAAAACAGGGGAAGAGTGAAACCATCCGTTTCAAAATTGAACATCCCCCCTTTAAGGATGAAAACGGTGAGGTGGTTCCCCCTTTTGAGGGGGAGGAGTTTATCCGGACCAACGATTACCTTTTTTACCTGGGGGATTGCGTTTGGGAACCTCTGGAGGACAAACTGGGGAATTGGGAAATGACCGTCTATTTTAAGGATAAAGCCGTTGCCAAAAAGGTTTTTAAACTGGTAAAGAAAAGCATTGAGCATTCTTAATGATTATCTTTGAAGCATGTGATCTAAAAAAAAGCACGAATGGAGTTCATTGCCGATTTACATATTCATTCCCATTATTCACGGGCAACCAGCAAAACACTTACACCTGAATACCTTGATTATCATGCCGGACTGAAGGGGATTAAAGTGGTAGGTACGGGCGACTTCACCCATCCGGGCTGGCTTGCCGAATTGAAAAAAAAGACGGAGCCCGCCGGGAACGGGCTTTTCCGGTTAAAGCGATCCTGCCGCCTGGATGCTCCATTGGGCGATAATGAAACCCGTTTTCTGCTGACTGCTGAGATCAGCAATATTTATAAGCGGGCGGGGAAGGTGCGGAAAGTGCACAATGTGATCCTTGTGCCCGATTTTGAGGCAGCTGAAAAGATCAATCAACGCCTGGAAAACCTGGGAGGGAATCTTGTATCTGACGGAAGGCCCATTCTGGGGCTTGATGCACGCGACCTGCTGGAAATTGTCCTGGAGTCCGGGGAGGATAACTACTTCATTCCGGCACACATTTGGACCCCCTGGTTTTCCATGCTGGGTTCTAAATCGGGGTTTGATTCGACTGAAGCCTGTTTTGGGGATCTGACCCCGCACATTCATTCCATCGAAACCGGCCTCTCAACCGACCCACCCATGAACTGGCTCTGCTCCTTTCTTGACAGAGTGACCCTTGTTTCCAACTCCGATGCCCACTCCCCCGACCGGTTAGGCCGGAATGCCAATGTATTTAATACCGGTCCTGACTACTTTGATTTAACCGGGGCCCTTCGCAGCGGCAATCCTGAAGAGTTTCTCGGAACCATCGATCTTTTCCCTCAGGAAGGGAAATATCATTATGATGGCCATCGCAAATGCAATGTTTGCTGGGCTCCTTCGGAAACATTGCGCCATCAATCCATTTGCCCGGTTTGCAATAAACCGGTAACGGAGGGGGTGATGAACCGGATTATTCATCTGTCTGATCGGGAAGACCTGTCGGAACGTCCCAATAAGCTTCCCTTCCGGTCCATTATTCCGCTCAGGGAACTGCTTGCTGAAATTCATGGAGTGGGGGTGAAGTCCAAACGGGTGGAAGCAAATTACCTGCAGACCCTCCAAAAACTTGGAAAGGAACTGGATATCCTGCTCAAGGTCCCTTTGGAAGAGATTGAATCAAAAACTTCAAAAATCCTGGCTGAAGCAGTGCGCAGGATGCGAAACCGGGAGGTTATTATCCGGGAAGGATATGACGGCGAATACGGTACGGTGAACGTTTTTAATGCCGGCGAACAAAAAATTTTTGAGGCCACGCATTCGCTTTTCCGGATGGAGAAATCAACACCGCCCCCCCGGAGAGAATGGATCAATTTTGATCTGAAAGGAATTCAAAAACGGTTGCAACAGCAGAATGAAATGGCCAATCAGGCGGCTGAAAAAGCAGCAGCATACCAGGAAAAATCCTCCAAAAAGACAACCTGGCAGGGATTAAATCCGGAACAATTGGCAGCCGTTCAAAAATTTGAAGGTCCTTCACTGATTATGGCCGGTCCGGGAACCGGAAAAACCAGAACTTTAACGGCTAAAATTGCCTGGCTGGTGGACCAACAGATTCTCCGGCCCGGAGAGATTCTGGCCATTACCTTTACTAACAAAGCGGCGGCTGAACTGAGGGAACGGCTTCAATTGCTCTGGAAGAGCACTGAAAAGGCCAGCGAAATGACCGTCGCCACTTTTCATGCTTTCGGGCTTTCGGTTTTGAAGCACCATTTTGCGGTTTTTCACCGCACGAAACATTTTTTTCTGGCAGATGATCATTTGAGATCAGCGATCCTCCGGAGGCATCTTTTGCTGCAACAGGGAGAAGCCGCAGAAAAAGCCCGGGAGATCCGGGAGATAAAAATGGGGGTAAAGCCGGTCACCCCTTTTTTTGAATCGTATGAAAAAGAGATGGAACGCCTGAATGCTTTCGATCTGGATGATCTGATCGTTAAGCCCCTCCGGCTTTTTGAGGAAAATAAACAAATCAGGGGGGACTACCGCCAAAAATTCCGGGCGGTTTTTGTGGATGAGTACCAGGATACCAATGATGTTCAATACCGGCTTTTGCGCCAGCTTGTCCCGGAGGATAATCCCAATCTTTGTGTGGTGGGGGATGCGAATCAGTCGATTTATGGTTTCCGGGGAGCCAATGTGGGGTATATCCGGCGGTTCACCGAAGATTATCCCGGAGCGAAAGTATTTTATTTAAAGCGCTCATACCGTTGTTCCCAGACGATCCTTTCCGCCTCGGCAGATGTTTTGGAACAACCTTCCGGGGTATTGGAAGGCCTTTCGGAGGGCGTGAAACTCTCCGTTTCCGAACAGCCCACAGGGGCTGCCGAAGCCGAATTTATCGCCCGGAAGATCGTTGAACTGGTGGGAGGTGTCAGTTTCTTTTCCATCGACAGCGCTGTTACCGGCGGCGAAAATAGTGAAACCATTGAAAGCCTTTCCGATCTGGCAGTTTTATGCCGGACCCGCAGCCAGTTTGAAGCCATTGAAAAAGCCCTGAGGGACCACCATGTCCCTTATCAGGAGACCGGTACGCTTCCCTTCTTCCGGGAAGAACCTTTTCAGGGCCTGATCGACCTGCTGGGGGCTTTTACCTCGGATCGTTTTGAGAAAGCAGTTCCCCTGTTAAAGCTGAAAAACATGGAGATGTCCGGATCTCAGTTCCGGCAATATCTGGAAATATATTCCCATTCAGGGTTGATCACTTTTTTGAATGCTCTGAAGAAGGACTGTTTTCCGGATGCGAAATTCGGGGAAGAGTGGTGGAACCGGTTTACAGGGTTGGCGGGTGGTATGAATAACATCCGAGAATTCACGGAGTTCCTGAGGATGGGGTCCGGTTCCGATGTTCACCGGAAAAACCTTGAAGCTGTTTCGCTCATGACCCTCCATGCATCCAAAGGGTTGGAGTTCGGGGCGGTTTTTATTCCGGGTTGTGAAGACGGGCTTTTGCCTTATAGTCTTTATAAAGCGGAGAACGAAACGGATGAGGAAGAGGAAAAAAGATTGTTGTATGTGGGCATGACCCGGGCAAGGAAAATGCTTTTTTTAACCCGGTCAAGGAACCGCTTCCTCCGGGGCAGGAAATTCAGCTTTCCTGAGAGTCCCTTTTTGAAGGCCATACGCCGGGAACTGGTGGAACAAGTGAAGCCTTCGGCCGTTTCAAAACGCAAAAAAGAAGACGACCAGCTCCGCCTTTTCTGATCGTTTGAAAAGGAGTCCCCTCGTCATCCGTTGTGGTTCAATTGCGTTCGATGATCTCCAGCAGTTCATCCAGTTTGGGTGTCAGAATGATCTCTGTCCGCCGGTTCATCCGCCGTCCTTCTGCTGTTTCATTGCTTGTCAGTGGAACATATTCACTTCGCCCGGCAGCAATGATCCGCTCGGGAGCAATCCGCTCGTTTTGAGTGAGTATTTTTGTAACCGCGGTGGCCCGCATGACACTGAGGTCCCAATTGTCTTTTACATCTCCTGAGCCATGCATCGGAACATTGTCAGTGTGTCCCTCCACCATGATGTTAATGCCGGGATTGTCAGCCAGCACCCGGCTTAAATCCCGGAGGGCCTGCTGACCCTTAGGGTCTACATCCCATTGGCCGGTTTTAAACAACAGTTTCTCTTCCATCGAAACGTACACTTTCCCGTTTTTTTTATGAACGGTGAGCCCTTCGTCGGTAAAACCGGTCAGTGCATCCATCACCTTATTTTTCAACGCTTCTACCGCAGCCTCTTTTTGTGCCAGGACCTGCTGTAATTCAATCAGTTTCTTGTTCCTCTCCTCCAGCTCTTTTTCCGCCTCGCGCAAACTGCTTTCCCGCTGGTTTAAATCCTGGCGGGCATTTTGGAGCTCCTCAAGGAGCATTTCTATTTCAGAGGAGCTGCCTCTTTTAAGCAGGTCAATCTGATCGGAGAGATGCTTTTCCCGGCGTTTGAGTACTTCTGTCTTTTCTTTTTGGACATTGATTCCATACTGCGCCTTCTCCAGCCGGTCCGAAAGGTCTTGGTTTTGCTCCTTTAATTGTTCATTCTTACTTTTTAACTCGATATTGGCGGTTTCCAGATCGATTTTGGCCATTTTCAGCTGCTCGTTCTCAGCTGAAAGGGTTTCTATTTTATCCCGCGCTTCATTAAACTGTTTTAACGAAACACAGGAAGGAAACAGTACAATCCCCGCAAAAAATATTATTTTATGAACGGTTTTCATTTTTTAGAAAATTTTTTCTCGCTAAATTTACTTTTTTTACATGGCAGGAACAAATTTGTATTTGTTCTCTTTTGAACAAAAATGGGGTTGTGATTTGTTGTATGTTTGAAATTATTTTCAGATGCGATGGTTAAAGCGAAGGAAAGTATATTGGAAAAGATAGAGACCCCGGTTGATTTAAGGAAATTGAAGCCGGAAGAGCTTTCTGATGTCTGTGAGGAGTTACGCGATTACATCATTGATGAAGTATCGGTCAATCCAGGACATTTGGGGGCCAGCCTTGGGGCAGTGGAACTTACGGTGGCACTTCATTATGTTTACAATACTCCCTATGACCAACTGATCTGGGATGTCGGTCATCAGGCTTACGGGCATAAAATTCTGACCGGCCGGCGGGAAAAATTCAATACCAACCGGAAGCTGGATGGAATCAGTGGTTTTCCCAAACGAGAGGAGAGTGAATATGATACTTTTGGTGTCGGTCACTCCTCCACATCCATATCTGCAGCGTTAGGCATGGCTGTGGCGGCGGGGCTTAAAAATGAAAATGACCGTAAAATAGTGGCCGTCATCGGGGACGGTGCCATGACCGGTGGTATGGCATTTGAGGCCTTGAACAATGCCGGAGCCAGCAAGTCCGATCTATTGGTTATTCTGAATGACAATAACATGGCCATTGATCCGAATTCCGGGGTGATCGGGCAGTACTTGCTGAAAATTTCAAAATCACATACTTATAACAAAGTAAAAAAGGAGATCTGGGAAGGCCTTGGCAAACTGGACGGATTTGGAGAAAAAACCCGTAATTTTATCCAGAAACATCAGCATGCCCTGAAATATATGCTCCTGGATGAGAACAATCTGTTTGAAGCCTTTGATTTTCGTTATTTTGGTCCCATCGACGGGCACAACATCGGTTACCTGACCGATGCTTTAAGGGATTTAAAAGATATTCCGGGGCCCAAATTACTTCATGTTATTACAAAAAAGGGAAAAGGATACCGGCAGGCGGAAATGAATCAGACCAAATTTCATTCCCCGGGCTTGTTTGATAAAGCAACGGGTGAAATTATTTCCCGGGGCTGTGTTGTAAATAAAGCCCCGAAGTTTCAGAATGTTTTTGGCGAAACCCTGCTGGAGCTTGCCAAGAAAAATGAAAAAATTGTTGGGGTAACCCCGGCCATGCCCACAGGGTGTTCCATGAACCTTATGATAAAGGAGATGCCGCACAGGGCTTTTGATGTGGGGATTGCAGAGCAACATGCCGTTACTTTTTCTGCCGGGCTGGCCACGCAGGGGTTGCTGCCCTTTTGCAATATCTACTCTACCTTTATGCAGCGTGCTTATGATCAGGTGATCCACGATGTGGCTACCCAGAACCTCCATGTGGTTTTTTGCCTCGACCGGGGAGGGCTGGTAGGAGAAGACGGGCCCACCCACCACGGGGTTTTTGATATTGCCTACATGCGCATGGTTCCCAATATGATCGTCGCTGCTCCCATGGATGAACTGGAGTTGCGAAACCTGATGTATACCGCACAGCTCGAAAAGGTGCAACAACCGTTTTCCATCCGCTATCCCCGGGGATGCGGCATTTTGCCCGACTGGAAAGTGCCTTTTCGGGAAATTGAGATCGGAAAAGGCAGAAAACTTTCGGAAGGGAGTGATCTGGCGGTATTAAGCGTTGGAAAATCGGGCATCTATGCCCAGCAGGCGGTGAAGACCCTTGCCGGCGAAGGGATCTCAGCTGCCCATTACGATATGCGTTTTGTCAAACCCCTCGATGAGGCGCTGCTTTCAGAAGTTTTTGAAAAATATGCCGCAGTTTTAACTGTTGAAGACGGGGTCATTAAAGGAGGTTTTGGCAGTGCCGTTCTGGAATTTATGGCTGAGAAGGATTACTCCGCGCACGTGAAAGTTTTGGGCATCCCCGACCGTTTTATTGAGCAGGGTACGCCGGATGAGTTATATGAAATTTGTGGCATTGATCACGCAGGCATTGTAAATGCAGCGGTAAAAATGCTGAAAAAGTAATAATTTTTTCCTCCGTTCGTTTTCAAGGCATACCATTTAAAACATTTTACCTTGGATATTTACCTGAAAAGAAGGCGCGGAAAAATTCTACTTTTGGTCGTTGCCATTATTATCGGTGTTGCTTCGTTGCTGTATACCCACTGGCTGACAGAAAAAATGGCCCGTGAAGAACGGAAGAAGGTGGAGCTTTGGGCGGAAGCAACCCGACGGTTTGCCGAACCGGTGATTGAAAGCGATAAAAAAGCGGCTAATGAAAAACTTAATACCTCTTATCTTTCGCTGCTCCAGGAGATTGCTGAGCAAAACACCACCATCCCCATCATTATTGTTGAAGCCGACGGCTCCTTTAATACCGATGCAAATATTCATTACAGCGAAGGCCGGCAGGAGGAGGTTCTGGAAAAAGAACTCCGGAAGATGAAAGATTATTCGGACCCCATCCCGATCGTCCTTTCCGATGAAAATACCCTTTACCTCTATTACCGGGAATCGAATATCCTGCGCAACCTGAGGTATTACCCTTTTGTTCAGCTTTTTGTAATTGTCGTCTTTATTGTTGTGGCCTATTTTGCATTTCATGCCACGCAGCGGGCAGAACAAAACCAGGTGTGGGTGGGCATGTCAAAAGAGACAGCCCACCAACTGGGGACTCCCATTTCATCACTAATGGCCTGGATTGAGCTGCTGAAACTTCAGGATGTGGACCACACCCTGGTGAAAGAGTTTGAAAAAGATACCCACCGGCTGGAAAAAATTACCGAACGTTTTTCAAAAATTGGCTCCAAACCCGAATTGTTGGTAACCAACCTGGTGGAGGTGCTGTTCTCAACCATTACCTACCTGAAATCACGTTCTTCTAATAAGGTGAAATACACCACCAACTTTTCGGAGAAGGACCGGGTGGAGGCCCCTCTCAATGCTGCTTTGTTCTCATGGGTCATCGAAAACCTGTGTAAGAACGCCATTGATGCCATGGACAATCACGGGGAAATATCCTTTAAATTGAAAGATAAGCCGGATGCTGTTTATCTGGATGTTACCGATACCGGGAAAGGGGTCCCCAAATCGCAGTTTAAAACGGTCTTTCAGCCTGGTTTTTCCACCAAAAAACGGGGATGGGGCCTTGGTCTCTCGCTGGCCAAACGCATCATTGAGATTTACCATCGCGGAAAAATCTTTATCCGGGGATCCGAGATCGGAAAAGGAACCACTTTCCGGATTATTTTGAGCAAGTAAGTGAGGCCAACTTATTCAGATATTTGTTAGCTTTGCGGCGCATTAAAAATAAAATCGTTATGGCACATATTCCAAACAAATTAATAGTTCCCAAAAATGTTACCGATGCCCTTCGCCATGTCAAATATCCCGGGAGCGAAGAGGACATTGTCTCCCTTGATATGGTCCGGGAAATCCGGATCGCCGGTCAACGGGTGAGTTTCTCCCTGGTTTTTCAGAAAAGCAATGATCCGCATATAGAACCCCTTGTGAAAGCCTGTGAGAAGGTGCTGAAGGAACAGCTCGGAGAAAACCTTGAAATTGAAGACAACATCACGGTGAAATACCTGCATAATATGGAACGTCCTGTTTTGCCCGGAGTTAAAAACATTGTGGCCATTGCCTCGGGCAAAGGCGGTGTTGGTAAATCAACGGTTGCGGTAAACATGGCGGTGGCTTTGGCACAGAACGGATTTAAAGTGGGACTGATCGATGCCGATATTTTTGGTCCTTCCATCCCCAAAATGCTCGGAGCAGAAGGGACCCGGCCTACAGGGGAGAAAATTGACGGCCGGGATATGATCCATCCGGTGGAAAAATACGGCATCAAGTTCCTGTCGATCGGTTTTTTTGTGGATACTGAAAGTGCTGTGATATGGCGGGGACCCATGGCGTCCAATGCACTGAAACAACTGATCACAGATGCTCACTGGGGCGATCTCGACTACCTGCTGATTGATTTGCCTCCCGGCACCAGCGACATTCACCTTACGCTTGTCCAAACCGTTCCGGTGACAGGGGCTGTTATTGTGACCACACCGCAGGAGGTGGCCCTGGCAGATGTTGTTCGCGGGACCAGTATGTTCCAGAGTAAGTCCATTGATGTGCCGGTACTGGGACTGGTGGAAAATATGGCCTGGTTTACCCCTGCCGAACTCCCCGAAAACAGGTACTACATTTTTGGAAAAGAGGGCGGAAAAACACTGGCCGATAAACTGGGCCTGAAATTGCTGGGGCAGATCCCCATCGTCCAGAGCATACGCGAAGGAGGGGACCAGGGAATCCCTTCCGTTACCGATCCGGATTCCCTTACGGGAATGGCTTTTGCTGACCTCACAAAGAATCTGCTGCACCAGATTCAACTCCGAAACATTGAAAAGGCACCTACAAAAAAAGTCGAGATTAAACGCAAGTAACCATTGGGGGCTCCGGGGAAAATAATCCGCAGGTATTTTTACAATAATCTGTCAAAAAATGAGTTTATTTCTAAAGCCGGAAAAAAGATAGTATTTGAAGCGAATTGTATTATATACCATAGGGTTTCTGCTTTTGGCACCAATCCTGCAAAGGTGTTCGACTGAGAAGAATACATTTGCGTCTCGTACTTATCATAATATTACCTCCCATTACAATGTCTTTTTTAATGGAAATGAAAGCCTGAAATCGGGTGTTGAAAAAATTGAGGAGCGTATTGAGAACGATTTTACACGGTTGCTTCCCATCTACAAAGCCAGCGATCCTTCGGTTCCCAACCTGGTAAAATCAGATATGGATAATGCGGTAATGAAGGCTTCCAAGTTGATTGAACTGCATTCCATTACAGCAAAGCCCCGGCGAAGGAAACGCCGGACGCGGCGGTACCAGGAATTTGCAAGCCAGGAGGAGTTTAACAAGTGGATCGACGACAGTTACCTTTTGATGGGGAAGGCTTATTATTACCAGCATAATTTTTCCGCTGCCATTGATAATCTTTCCTATGTCATCCGGAAATTTCCGGAGGAGGAGGCCCGGTACGAGGCTTCCATATGGCTGATCCGCAGTTATTCTGAACTTGAGCGATATGCCGAGGCTTCGGAAACCATCCAGGCATTGCAGAATGACGTTGAGTTCCCACGGAACCTGGAGCGGGAGCTGGCCGTTGCCACGGCCGATTATTATATGAAGCAGCAGGAATACAGCCAGGCCATTAAGTTTATCGGCATTGCCCTTGAAAAGACGTTCTGGAAAAAAGAGAAGGCCCGTTTGCAATACATTGAAGCACAGTTGTATGAAGAGATAGGGAAACCGGCCCTTGCCGTGGAAGCCTATGAAGCGGTAACCAAAATGAATCCCGACTTCAAAATGGGGTTTAATGCAAAGATCCATGCGGCCGGACTTTTTTCGGGAGAGGGCGACATAGAAGAGACTAAAAAAGAGTTGCGCAAAATGCTGCGCGACAAAAAGAACCGTAACTTCCTTGACCAAATTTATTTTGCCCTGGGGAATATTTATTTTAATGAAGGGGATCGGGAGCAGGCGATCGAGAATTACCGGAAATCGGTGGCGAACAGCTTTGACAATCAGTTTCAGCGGGCCCGGTCGGCCATTACGCTCGCAGATATCTACTTTGAAGACCTGGAATACCGGGAGGCGCAGGCCTATTATGACAGCGCCATGATCATTATCGATGAGACCTATCCCAATTATGATCAGCTCTCATCCCAATATAAGAACCTGACCAATCTGGTCGAAAACCTGCTTACCGTTGAGCGGGAAGACAGTTTGCAGCGAGTGGCCAATATGTCTCCAAACGAAAGGGAAACCCTGATCGCCCGTCTTATGAAGGAAGAGCAGGAACGCCGGCGGGCGATGGAAAATTTGGCGGTTCAGGGACGCAGAACGCAGGGGTACTACCGTTCCAACCGGAACAGGATGGGAATGGGAAGAGGCCAGGAAGGAGGGGGTTGGTATTTTTATAATCCCCAAACCGTTTCCTACGGACAGGTGACTTTCGAACAGCGCTGGGGGAACAGACAACTCGAGGATAACTGGAGACGGTCCAACAAAAGTACCGTTTCCATGGAGGAGGTGGGAACAATGGTTGAAACTGCTGATTCCACCCGGGAGGAAAAGGTTCAGGATCCGCTGAAAAAAGAGTTCTACACGCAGGACCTGCCCCTTACCGACTCTTTGATGGAACGCTCCCATGACCAGATCATCGAAGCGCTCTTTAATGCCGGGAGGATCTTTAAATCCGAGTTCTCCAATTACCAGCGGGCAGCTGGCGCGTTCGAGGAACTCATCGAACGTTATCCCCAAAATCCCTACCTGCTCTCCGCCTTTTTCTATTTGTATGATCTCTATGAATTGATGGGAAATCAGGAAAAATCGAATGAGTACCGGAACCTGATCATCTCCCGTTTCCCCGAAAGTAAGTTTGCAAAGTATCTGACCAACCCTAATTTTTTCGTGGAGATGGAAGCCCGGACCGACAGCCTGAACCGGCTTTTTGAAGAAACCTATCAGCGTTACCGGTCAGGAAATTACCGCCAGGTGATCGCGCTTGCTCCCTCCCTGAAAAAAATGGAGCCCGACAGCACCCTAATGCCCAAAATCGATTTTATGGAAACGGTGGCAAAAGGAACGCAGACAGACATTCACCGTTTTGAAACATTCCTTGAAAAATATATTGAAAGCTATCCCGCTGCTGCTCCCACACCCCTCGCATCTGAAATCCTGACCCTCATTCAGGACAGTACCCTGGTCAATTACCAGCAGCTCGTGGATTTGGGGTACATTAACGAAGAGATCCAGAATGAGGAGTTGTTGCTGGAAGAGCAGCGGGAGAACGATGAATTTGGTGGAAAATATTCCTATGAGGAGGATCTGCTGCACTATTTTGTGATTGCCTATCCGGTGGATGCGGATATCGATCTGAACCGGTTAAAGTTTGATATTGCCAATTATAACATCGATCACTATACCAAAATTGATTTTGATATTGAAACGGAAAACCTGAATGAAGAGACAAAACTGCTGGTGGTAAGGGCCCTTGAAAATAAAGAGGACGGGGTCATATACCACCGGGCCATCATTCGTAATGCCCCTGTTTTCCGAACGCTTAGCGGTGTGGATTATGTAAATTTTGCCATCTCTTCCACCAACTACCGACAGATCTTATCTGAAGAATCACTCGCGGATTATTTAAAATTTTTCGTAAAAAATTACAGCCGGTACATTCGTTCCGACTTTAGTGAGGAGGAACCTGAGTTGTCGCCTGAGGAACTGATGGCCAAAGCCCGGGAAGAAGAAGCGATGTTGCGGGAGAAAGGAGCGTTTGTGGTTGTGGAAACAGGAACAAGGTCTGCCGAACGCTTTTCTGCGTCAATTGATACCACCCAGTCATTTGTCCTTGCCATCCAGAATCCTGATTTTTCTATGCGCCCTGTCCTGAAAGGGTTTGCTGATTTTAACCGTGATGAATTCCGCGGCTGGAATCTGGCCCTGGGGCAAAAAAGTGTGGGAGATTATCAATTGCTGATTGTTCAGGGAATTCCTTCCATGAACGAGTCGATGTCCTATTTCCGAAAGGTGGTCATAAACCGCGATCTGTTTGAACCTCTCGGACGGGCAACCTACCGGAATTTCCTGATTACAGCGGAAAATCTTCAAAAGCTGATGGAGGAAGAAATGGTGGAAGCATACATTGAATTTTTCCGGAAATATTACATCAACAAGGATCAACCCCCGGCTCAAATGCCGCAGGCCCAACCAGAGGAATCTGATGTTCCGGAAGAAAAGGCCTCCGGGGAAGAAGAGGCCCGGGAAGAAAAGAAACCCGAAGCCGAAGTTACTCCCTATAGTGAAAATCTGCAGCAACCGCACTATTTTGTTTTTGTCATCCCCCGGGAAGGTGTCGACAAAGCCGCATTTGTCCGTGGAATCGAATTGTTTAATGCTTCCCATGAAAGTTCCGGGGAGCTTTCCATCCGGGAAGAAACCGTGGATGATTTCAGGGAAAGCATCATAATCAGCGGGTTCCCCGGCAAAGAAACGGCCACCCGCTACTTCAAAACCGTGGTTCAGAACCGTGATCTTTTTGCCCCACTTGGCGAGGGCAGTTACCGGAACTTCCTGATCACAGAGGAAAATTTCGAGGTGTTTCTCAAGAAGAAGAACATTACCGACTACATGAATTTTTACAAACGCATTTACCTCGGGGAATAGGGCTGCTGGTTAAAGTTTGTTAACATCCTTTCCGGCACTTTTTTTGTTAGTACCTTTGTGGTGCGAATGAATTGTAAAGCGATATGAGGAAACCACAAATACTCTGGGTGGATGATGAGATCGATGTGTTGCGTCCCCATATCCTTTTTCTGGAGGAGAAGGATTATGAGGTAGCTACTGCCAACAACGGGCTTGATGCCGTTGAAAAGGTGAAGGAACATTTTTTTGATATTGTTTTCCTCGATGAGAATATGCCCGGAATGTCGGGGCTTGAAACACTGAACCAGATAAAAACCATTTCACCTAATGTCCCGGTGGTGATGATCACCAAGAGTGAAGAGGAGAATATTATGGATGAGGCGATCGGTTCAAAGATTGATGATTACCTCATTAAACCGGTAAACCCGAAGCAGATCCTTCTTTCGCTTAAAAAAAACATTGATCAGAAACGCCTGGTGACACAGCAAACCACCTCAGCTTATCAAATGCAGTTTTCCCGGATTGGTACGCGGATCAACGATCGTCTGGGCTGGGAGGAGTGGATGGATATTTATAAGGATTTGGTGCACTGGGAAATTGAATTGGCAGGATCGGAAGATGCTGCCATGGACCAGGTGTTGACCATGCAGAAAGAGGATGCCAACAAGGCCTTTTTCAAATTTATGAAGGAGAATTACCTGGACTGGTTTAAGAAACCCTTGGAGGAGCGGCCTTTGTTATCAACCGGTATTTTTAAACAGAAAGTTTTTCCACTACTGGATGCCGGTAAAAAAGTCTTTGTGTTGGTGATCGATAATCTGCGTTTTGACCAGTGGCGTACTTTAAGCCCGGTTTTTGCCGAATATTTTCGCTCCGAGTCGGAGGAGTTGTATTACAGTATTTTGCCCACAGCTACCATGTATGCCCGGAATGCCATTTTTTCCGGGTTAATGCCTTCTGAAATTGAAAAGTTGTATCCCGAGTTGTGGGAAGATGATGATAATGAGGGAAACAAAAATCCGCATGAAGAAGAATTGATCCGGAGGCAACTGGTCCGGAACGGCCGGAAAGAGAAGCTTTATTTTGAAAAAGTCTCCGGAATCCGGCGTGACCGCCAGACCTCTGAGAGCTTGCGGAACATCCTTGACAGCGACTTGTCGGTCATGGTTTTCAATTTTGTGGATATGATATCGCATGCCCGGACAGAAATGGAGATGATACGCGAACTGGCGAACAATGAGAAGGCTTACCGGTCATTGACCTTAAGCTGGTTTAACCATTCTTCATTGCTGGAACTGATTAAAAGCCTGGCCGGGGAAGATATTCGCATTGTTGTGACCACCGATCATGGAGCCATCCGCGTGACGAACCCGGTAAAAGTGATCGGGGACCGTGAAACCAATACCAATCTGCGCTATAAACTGGGAAAAAATTTGAATTATAAATCAAAACAGGTTTTCGAGGTCCGGGATCCGAAAAAGGCTTTCCTTCCTTCAAGGAATGTTAGTACCAGCTATATATTTGCCCACAATAATGATTTTTTTGCGTATCCGAACAATTACAACTATTACGCCAACTATTACAAGGATACGTTTCAGCATGGGGGCATATCCCTTGAGGAGGTACTTGTTCCGCTGGTAATGCTGGTGCCGAAGGGGTTATAAAACCCGGTGACTATTTTCTACTCTCTTATTGATCCTTGTTCTCCTTTCCAGCCCCAGCCGCGGAAACATTGGGCTCCAACGTTCCGTTCCGGTTGTTTTTCACCACAAAGTCTCCTTGCGGTGCTCCGATCTTTTCGCCGATTACGGGACATTTTACCATGAGCAGAAAGAAGAGGCGGGGATCGGTTTCAAACATCAGTCCTTCGTAGTTGCCCATGCCCTTCGAAATGATGAGATCCGCCCGACGGTAAATTTCTGTAAATTCGGGGCTCACCCGGTGAAGCAGAGTGGAGGGGCAGTCGTCCCCGTTGGGCAGAATGTGCGCCAATTCATGAATTCCTACCTCGGCTGCTTCCCGGGGGGTTGCATCATTCAATACCGGCTGCTCACGAACGGCAAACCAGACATCCGGATGGGCAATGGTCTCCAGAAAAAGTTTGTCAAGCACCAGTTCCCCGCAATTGTCGCCCAAATAAAGAATGGTTTTTGCATTTTTTATCTCCCGCTGAAGTTGTTCCGAATGATCAATGGCAAAATCAGAAGAGAGCACCCTTTGAATGGTGGCTTCCACATCAAAAGTGTGATTAGGGCCAAAATCGATGATGTTCCCGGCAATGGCAAGCCGCAAGGCTGTCTCAAAAGGGTTGCCGGAAGAGCGGACCAGTGTTTTAAATTCATCGTAACGCTGCAGCATTTCCCGGTTGCTTTGGTCCTTTTCAAACCGGTAGGGATCGGATACCTGCGACGATGCTTTTAAATGCGCCAGTATTTCGCGGGTAATCTCAGGCGACAGGCTGTTTTGCAAGTCCGTTGCGGCAATTTTTCTTATCATCGCACCAACCATCTGGTCCCGCTGCCCTTCCGGTATTTGATATTTTTCAATGCGTTTTCCCAGGGATTTGACCTGGCAGATCAAACATTCATAGTTCATTCGAATAAAACAATATTAAACATCTGTAATTCAGTCAAATATAAATTTCTCACATCACTTTAATACAAGGCCCATGGAACTCGCATGAAATTTTATTCATCACCTTTTGTGATGTTTGCATCATGCTCGTTTCATTCGAATAAAATAATATTAAACATCTGTAATTCAGTCAAATATAAATTTCTCACATCACTTTAATACAGGCCCATGGAACTCGCTTGTATTTTTATTCATCACCTTTTGTGGATGGTTGTATCATCGTTTCATGGGGGTAAAATTAAGAATTAATCTTTTATCTGGGCAATGAAGTCTTTTTCCTGTCAAAGGTTTTGAAAAGATTTAACCCTTTGGGCGGGTAGAATTCTATTTTGTTTCACGTTTCAGACAAAAATCTTTTTAAGGGGAAAAAAGGGACAAAAAAAAGGCGGGAAAAAATCCCGCCCGGTGTTTTTACGCCGCGATGGTTGAAAAAACCTCTTCCAAAACATCGGGATACTTATCCTTAAAATTCTCATAGCACCAGTCGTGCAGTTCGGGCACCTCCCCGGGCTTCACCCAGTGGAGGCATTTTGTGAGTTCCTTCCTGAATAACTCTTTGCTGAAACTCACTTTTGGTAAAATTATTTTTGCATATTCCAGCATAGCAAATACAATTTAGTTTTTAACGTTCCTATGAATATAACTCCTATTTTTTAATAACAGTATGTTAGGGAAAAGGGTTTAACACTAATTAACAAGCCTGTTTTTTGGGGTTCCCCTCTATTTGATTGTATGGTTGCCGGTTACGCCGGAAGAGATAAAAAGGTGTTTAAAAACATTAACACGGCGGCCTTTTTTTATCGGGATCCATCGTCCTGCCGGATTTTTTTTACAAAATTTCTGATGGCCTGATTCAGGTCTGCACCGGAGGAAAGGGATTTAACAAAAGCACTCCCGATGATCGCTCCGTGGGCATATTTACAGGCATTGGCAAAAGTGGAGTGGTCGGAGATCCCGAAGCCGACCAGCCGCGGGTTTTTCAGTTCCATGCGGTGGATGCGGTCAAAATATTCCCGGTTAAAATCAGCCACTTTTTTCCCTTCACCCGTGGTTGAAGCGGATGAGACCATATAGATAAAACCGTCGGAAGACTTATCGATTTTCCTGATCCTTTCGGGCGGTGTTTGGGGGGTAATAAGCAGGATGTTTTTCAGGTGGTTTTTCCGGATGACCTTTTTATAGTGCCATTCATATTCGTCAAATGGGAGATCGGGCAGAATAAGGCCGTCAATTCCTGTTTTGCGGCAATTACGGCAAAATTCCTCCATTCCCATTTGTAGTACGGGATTGACATATCCCATCAGTAAAAGGGGGATATTGACCGATGACCGGATGTTTTCCAGTTGCTTAAACAGCAATTTCAGGTTCATGCCGTTTTTCAATGCCGTTTCACTGGTTTTTTGGATGGTGGGACCATCGGCGGTGGGATCGGAAAAGGGAATGCCGATTTCAATCAGGTCCACCCCGTTTTTTTCCAGTTCGCGGATGATTTTAACAGTGTCATTCAATTCCGGGTAACCTGCTGTAAAATAAACCGAAAGGATATTCCTGTTTTTTGCACGGAACAGTTGATCGATTCTGTTACCTGTTTTTTTCTCCATTTTTTGTTGCATGCTTTCCTGTTTAGTATCCAAAATATTTTAAGTAGGTTTCCATGTCCTTGTTGCCACCTCCCGAAAGATTTATAACGGTGACCTCCTCCGGCTTCAGTTTGATTTTTTCCAGGGCTGCAAGGGCATGTGCAGACTCCAGTGCCGGAATAATTCCCTCTTTTTGTGTTAGAAGCAGGGCTGCCTGCAGTACTTCGGTGTCGTCTGCCGCGAGAAATTTTGCCCGTCCGGTTTGTTGCAGATGAGCATGCAGGGGGCCGATCCCGGGATAGTCGAGACCAGCAGAGATCGAATAGGGTTCGGTAATCTGGCCGTCGCTATTTTGCATCAGCATGGTTTTACAGCCATGAAGGACACCGGGAGATCCAACACTCAGTGTGGCGGCAGTTTCCGATGTGTCAGTCCCCTTTCCGGCCGCCTCCACACCAATCAGCTCCACCTGCTCGTCATCCAGGTAATGGTAAAAGGCACCTGCAGCGTTGCTGCCGCCCCCTACGCAGGCGATGATTCGTGTCGGAGCAGAGGCTCCGGTTTTTTTGCGAAGTTGTGATTTCATCTCTTTGCTGATCACCGACTGAAACCGTGCGACCATGTCAGGGTAGGGATGCGGGCCAACCACCGACCCAATGATGTAGTGGGTGTCTTCCGGGTTGTTGATCCAGTCACGCATGGCTTCATTGGTGGCGTCTTTAAGGGTTTTGTTCCCGCTGTTAACAGGAATGACCTCCGCCCCGAGCATTTTCATCTTTTTGACATTCGGAGCCTGCCGGGCTACATCCAGGGCTCCCATGTAAACAACGCATTTGATCCCCTTCAGGGCACATACCGTAGCGGTGGCCACCCCGTGCTGGCCGGCACCCGTCTCTGCTATGATGCGGGTCTTTCCCAGTTCTCCGGCCAGCAGGATCTGTCCGACTGTGTTGTTCAATTTATGGGATCCGGTATGGTTGAGATCTTCCCGCTTTAAATAAATCATGGTCCCGTAATGTTCCGATAAACGGCGTGCATAATAAAGCGGAGACGGCCTTCCGACATAATCGTGCAACAGCTGTTTAAACGCTTTTCTGAAGGATTCCGACCGGATGATCCGGAGGTAGTTTTCTTGCAGCTCCTCTATGTTGGCGTGCATCATTTCGGGAATCCATGTCCCCCCAAACCTGCCGTAATATCCCTTTTTGTTTACGTGGTGTTTCATACTATTAAATTTGTTTGTTAATTCGCTGATTAATGTATGGATTCCGCTTCTGCCGGAATTTGTTTCCATAAGGTTTATGCCTTTAACTTGTCAATAAAAGTCTCCAGTGCCGTAATGTTTTTTAATCCTGGTTTTTCTTCAAATCCGCTGTTCAGATCCACTCCAAAAAGCAGGGGATGATCAAGCATTCTTATTTTTTCAGCATCCATTGGTTCAATGCCCCCGCTCAGAAAAAAGGGGACCTTTCCCGGGTAATCTTTCAGGATTTTCCAGTTGAATTTTTTGCCTGAACCGCCCGGCAGGCGGGTTTTGGTATCAAAGAGGAAAAAATCGGCGAGCCCCTCATAAGGCTTTAATGCTTCAAAGTCAGAATTCTCTTTTAGATGAAATGTTTTAATTACCTTCATACCTCTTGCTTTCAGGTTTTTGCAGACCAAAGGAGGTTCCTTCCCGTGCAACTGAATATATTTCAGGCCTGTTTTTTCTGCCTGCCGGAGGATCTCAGCCGGGCTTTCATCCACAAAGACTCCCACCCCGGGTTTCGCGCTCTGAAACAGTTCCGGATGAGCATTCTTGCCCGGATAACGTTTTGATGGGGGGTAAAAAATGAACCCCAGAAAATCCACCGGCAGTTTTTCCACCTCCCGCCGGTTCGCCGGAAATTTCATTCCGCATACTTTTATTTTAAGTTGTCGCTTCATCGCTTCAGTCATTTGGATCGCTTTTTTTTCCCTGTGTTTTATCATCGATGGATAAGGAGGGAATTTTGTTTTGCCGCTTCCGATTTTCTGAACCCTCCGCTTCCCAGATAGATGGCTACAGCCCGGCAATCAATCTCCTGCAGGCATCTCCCGGGTCCTTGTGTTTCATAAAAGATTCTCCGATAAGGAATCCCTTAAATCCGGACCTCCTTAGCGAATGGATGGTTTGGACACCGGAAAGGCCGCTTTCCGAGACTTTGACCATGTGACCGGGAATCAGCGGAGCAAGTTTTTCCGATGTTTTTACCTCTGTTTCGAAGGTTTTCAGGTTGCGGTTGTTAATACCGGTCATATCAACAAATGCATTGATCTTTTCAAGCTCTTCCGCTTCATGGATCTCCATCAACACCTCCATGCCCAGATCTTTTGCTTTTTCAGCCAGTTTTTTCGCCTGCTTTTTTTCCAGGCAGGCTGCGATGAGCAGAATGACATCAGCTCCGAAAGCTTTGGCTTCGATCACCTGATAGGGATCGATGATAAAGTCTTTCCGGAGAATGGGTGTTCCGGGATTGGTTTCCCGGGCTTTGGTTAGTGCTGCCGGGGTGCCGCCAAAGTATTCAAAATCGGTGAGCACAGACAATCCGGAAGCCCCGGCTTTGACGTACATTTTTGTCACCTCCTCCACTTTCAAATTGAAATTGATTTCCCCTTTGGAGGGTGATTTTTGTTTGAATTCAGCAATGATTCCCGACGCTCCCTCTTTGAGAAGTGCTGCTTTCAGAGAAACACATTGCCGCTGGAAATGGGGGTACTTTTCCAGTTGGGAAGCCGGCGTAATTTTTTTTTGACGGACGACTTCTTCCTTTTTTGTTTGAACGATTTTTTCCAACAGGGTCATTGCAATTCGATTAAATTTTTGAATTTTTTCAGTGCCTTCCCCGATTTAAGGGATTCCACAGCTTTTTCAATACATTCCGGGATGGTTTTTTCCGCAGCAACGGTTTTAATTCCGAGGGCAGCATTGGCTAGTACGA
>JAGYMR010000002.1 GCA_018400515.1 Tangfeifania sp. | reverse complement strand
GTACAAATTTAAAAACTTTTAGGAGATGCAATGGACGTTGGGTAACCGGAAGCCAGTCCATCGAGGGGGAAAAAGTTGGTTGCATCCGGATGAAAGTGGCTCTTTCTATTATACATGCAAACAAAGGATGCCCGGTTAGTCCTTCCGTAAAGTATCCTGCAGGTTGCAGGACTGTTTACTGAAGACAAAGCATTTTCCAATGGTCCCCGGGAAAAATTTCCCCGGTGAACCGAGCATGTTTTAAAAAAATCTTGAAATGGGGGGCGGCAGAAAAATAAAAATCGGAATTATTGGTTCCAGGGGCATACCGAATCAATATGGCGGTTTTGAACAGTTTGCGGAGTATCTTTCTGCAGGACTGGTAAAAAAAGGTTGCCGGGTTTGGGTATATAGTCCGGACAACCATCCCTATAAGAAAAAAACCTACCAGGGGGTTCGCCTGATCCACTGTTTTAATCCGGAGAACCGGACTGGGCCTTTTGGCCAGTTGATCTATGATCTGAATTGCATTCTTGACAGCCGGAAAAGAGCATTCGATATCATTCTGCAGCTGGGGTATACCAGCAGTGCGGTCTGGAACTGGCTGTTTGACAGAAATGTGATGGTGGTAACCAACCCCGATGGGATGGAGTGGAAAAGAAGCAAATACAACTGGCTGGTTCGAAAATTTTTGAAGTTCTCCGAAAAAGCGGTTTTGTCACGAAGTCATTGTTTCGTGGCCGATTCTCAGGTAATAAAGAATTACCTTCAAAATTCCCATCAAAAAGATGCATGGTTCATCCCTTACGGAGCCGATCCTTTCTCAAAGCCCCGGGAAGAGATGATCTCCCGGCTCGGGGTCACCCCCCACGGATATTTTTTGGTGATCGCCCGCCTCCAGCCGGATAACAATACCGAAATGATCCTGCAGGCAGTGAAGGAGGCCGGAACTGCATTTCCGCTGGTTGTTGTCGGCCGGATCAATAACCGCTTTGCCAAACGGTTGCAAAAGAGATACGGCTCCTCAGGAATTCTTTTTACCGGCGGCATTTATGACCAGGAACTCCTCCATAACCTGCGGTTCTTTTCATTGCTCTATTTTCACGGCCATTCGGCAGGGGGTACCAACCCATCCCTCCTTGAAGCAATGGCAGCGTCCTCCCGTATATGTGCCCACAACAACCCTTTCAACAAAAGTGTCCTGGGCAATGATGCCTTTTTCTTTTCGGGTAAGAGTGACATTGGCCGGAACCTGTCCCGTTGGATCGCATCGGATTCCTGGACTGAAAAGTGTGAAAACAATTTAAAAAAAGTGGAGACCCTGTATAGCAAACAACAAATTATTGACCAATACCATGCGCTTTTCCGGCAAATCATGGAGAATCAAAAAAATCATTAAAGGACTCTATATGATGAAACGAGCATGTAAATATAAACACAAAAGGAAATGAGTTGTCGAATTCGATCGAAAAAACCAACCGGCACTCCGCGGGGAATGGCTGCGAACGGCAGAGTCCCTGAACGGAATTCTGACCAACCACAATTTCCCTTTTTCCGAATGCGTTAAAAAATTATACCATGGCATCACGGTATTCCAAATACATCCCGTTATTTTCCCTTGCAGGTGATTTCCTCCTGCTCAACCTTTTTTTTATCATTGGATTCTGGTGGACAACAGACTATAATTTAAAATTTTCTTCCCCCTATATCCTGTTTTACCTCTATTTAAACCTGACCTTTTTTTTTCTGTTGCTTTTTTTCGGGGCCTATCATTTCAGCCGGCACACACAGAAGAAGGCCATTTTCTTTACCTACCTGAAGGTCGTTGTTTTTTATTTTCTGGTCTTTCTGCTCTTTTTTCAGCTAATATCCCTGCCTTCCTACTATTCAAGAGATGCTTTAAAGGTTCTGTTTCCCCTTTTTTTTATTTTACTGCTTGCATGGAAATATGCGATTTACTATGGCTTCCTCTATTACCGGAAACTCGGGTACAATTACCGCAATGTACTCCTTCTGGGGCACACCAAAAGTTCAGAAAAGCTTTTCCATTTTTTCAAAAACAACCGTTGGCACGGATACAACTGCATAGGATACATTGATGCCGGGGCAAATACCGGAAATCAGACTGTTGGAAACTGGCCGGACCTGAAGGAGGTAATCGATCGTTTCAACATTGATGAAGTTTTTCTTGACATGGATGCCGTGCCGCCGGAGCTGAAAAAAGGGATCATGGCACAACTGGCGGAGTTTCCGCTCAAGGTGCATATCATTCCCACCCTCGGACCTTTTGCCCTGAAAAGAGGTGAACTTGTTCAGATGGGCGATGTTCCGGTCATTGAAATTCAGTCAGGTCCCCTCAACCTCTGGTACAATCAGCTATTGAAACGGATTTTTGACCTGTTTGTTTCCGTGATCGTCATGATCTCCATCCTGAGCTGGCTCAGTCTGATCCTGTACATCATCGACCAACTGGGCAACAGAAACGGCCTGTTTTTTTTACAAAAGAGGACTTCAATACACGGGCATGCGTTTACCTGCATCAAATACCGCTCCATGTGTCAGAATGACCAGGCCCATAAAAAAATGGCTTCGAAAGATGACCAAAGAATTACCAAAGTGGGCCGGTTTTTAAGAAAAACGAGCCTGGATGAACTTCCCCAGTTCATCAATGTTTTTCTGGGCCAGATGAGTATTGTTGGCCCTCGCCCCCACATGCTGCTTCATACAAGGCAATACCGGGAAAAAATAAAGAATTTCATGATCCGGCATACCGTCAAGCCCGGTATAACGGGACTGGCTCAAATCAATGGATACCGCGGGGAAATCAAACAACTTTCGGACCTGGAAAAACGATTCCATTTTGATTTGAAATACCTTGAAAACTGGTCTTTTCTGTTGGACCTGAAAATTATGCTATTAACTGGCTGGGTGCTTCTGAAGGGCCAGAAAGAGGCCTATTAGCAAAAATTCGCTGGAACGGATGTGCCATCGTTGCCGGAACGAATCTGCCATCCGTTCCGGCACGATGCAAGGTTTCGAAAGCACATGGTTTGGGATCATCCCTGTTAACCCGAACGGACTTCACGCCGCATAAAGGATATATAACCGATTACAAAACAGACGACGGTAGCAGCGATCAAACCAACAATCTGTCCCCATGATATCAAAATGCTCTGGCCGAGGGGCAGTGGTCCGGGAATCGCTCCATGGGTCTGCTGCATGGTTAGTGGTCCGAGGCTTCGCACCGAAGGCACCAGCAGTGTTGATGTCGCTTCATTAAACAACTGACTGGGAAGGACGCGCAGCAACGCAAGCCTGAACTTTTCGAAAGCCACCACCTGTGCCGGGTGAGCATACTGGCCCGGTTCGAGGGCGCTGGAAATGACATCCACGATCATGGGGTAAAAAACGGTCGTGAACAGCCAAAAACCAATGGCCACCAGGGCAGATGTTGCGGGCTGGCGAAAAATGACCGAAAACAAAATGGAGAGATTCAGCCAAAAAGCAACATAAAGGATGCTCAGGAAAATAAAGAACAGGATCCGCCAGAACTCTTCCGCGGTGGGAGGTAGCCCCGTTGTCAGCAATCCAAATCCCATGACGAGGAAAACGAGCACAAAAAACATCCCGCTGATCAGCTTCAGGGCGGCCACAAACTTAGCATTCAATATATAATCGCGATGAATGGGCTGCGCCAGAATGTGGCTCAGGGTCCCGTTGTTCTGCTCTGAGTTAATGGCATCGAACCCCAGGCTAATCCCCAGCAAGGGTCCCAGGAAGCTGATAAAGACAATAAAAGAGGGCAGGGTTCCGTCGGAGATGGTAAAAATCCTGAGTAACAGAAACGAATTTCCGGAATCTCCCGATTGGAGTCCCTGACCGGATATGGCGGATAAAGCCGAATAGATGGAACCAAAACAGGTTAACGCAATAATGATCACAAGGATGATAAAGCGCCAGCTCCGCACATGATCCGACAACTCTTTTTCAACAATCGCATAAAAAGGGCTATGGGGACCGTTTGCGTTGCCCCGGGTTTTCCGGCCGGTCCCGGGATGCCCCGTTATCTTTGATATTATTGACTGCGTATGATGCAAAAATTTATTCATAATCAACACCTCCCTCAAAATAACGGTGATAAATCTCATCGAGGCCAAATTCCTTCCGGTTCAGCAAATTCAGTTCAGCCCCGGAGTCAAGCACAGCCCGTGCAATCTGCCGGCTGAGATCGTGCGTGCATTCAAAATGGAAAATCCCCTTTTCAAAAGAGATATCATGAATTCCTTCAATCCCTTTCACAACTTCTTTCATTGCTTCAGCAGAGTTGATCCGGGGACCGTGTTCATCCCCCGGGACGCCGGGAGCGACGCCCACCTCGATCATATAAGAAGTTCCCTTAAGCAATTGATTGGAAAGTTTGAACAGATTGCCTTCGGCCAAAAGTTTCCCTTTGACAAATATGCCCGCGCGATCACAGACCTGTTGCACCTGGTGCAGGTGATGGGAGGAAAAAAGGACCGTAATCCCCTCCTCTTTCCCCAGAGCTACAATCAACCGAAGAAAATCCCGGACACCGGTGGGATCGATTCCCAGGGTTGGTTCATCCAGAATGATCACCCCGGGATTTTTTATCAGAACACCGGCCAGTCCCAGCCGCTGCCGCATACCCCGCGAATAGGTCCCCACTTTTTTGTTCATGGCGTCCGCCATGCCGACCCTTTCCAGCAAACGGGCCGCATCAGTCGCTGCCTGTTTCCGGGGAATTAAGTTAAGCCGGGCGGTGTACAAGAGGTTTTCCAGCCCGGTGAGGTCTTTATAAAAACCGACATCTTCGGGGAGATAGCCCACCACCTTTTTCACCTCCATGGGGCGGCTCACCGGATCGATTCCCTGCACCCGGACCGTTCCTGAAGTAGGTTCAGTCAGCCCGAGCATCATCAGAATGGTGGTGGATTTTCCGGCACCATTCGGCCCGAGCAATCCGAAGATCTCTCCTTTGCCAATGGTGAGATTCAGGCGATCAACAGCAGTGAGCGAACCATATGTTTTGGTTAAATCAACCAGTTCAATGCTATTTTCATTCACAGCTTACCTCCTTCCATATTTTCGGAAAAGATAATAAATGATGCCGATGGCCACCAGAATAATAACAACCCCCAGCCAGCCAATGAGCATGGAAGTCCTGACCGTCACACGAAATGAGACATCTTTGGTCACTTCGGGGGTTTCTGCATTGAATTTTGTTACATAATCACCGGCAATGGCGCTCCTGGGGGCTTCAATCGTTGCAAAAATTTTTTCAGCACTTCCCGGTTCAATCCGTTCCACCTCTTTGGGATCAAAAACAACATCCCATTCACTGGGTTTGGAGGCACTCAGCTCAATGTTGGTCAGTTCCGATGAGCCGGTATTTTTGATTTCCAGCTCCACCCTTTTGTCATTTCCGGCGGTAATTTTGGTACTCACCAAACCGCTGGGGGTGGTAAAACTCATGTCGTACGAACCGGTAATGACCACTTCGAGCTCCAGTTTGGCCGAAGTCCCGTTCGTTGAAGCAACGACCGGTATTTTATATGTTCCGGCTTTCGCCTGATCCGGAGGATCAACTTCGATGGTAATGTCTTTGGTGGTATTGGCTTCGAGCTCGGCCGATGTGGCCTGTTTGTAATTCACCTTAAAAGCCACTTTCCAGCCGCGGGGAGCCTGCGAACGAAAGGCATACATCTGCTTCTCCGCCGTTTGGTTTCTCAGGGTCGCTTTGTATGTAAAGGTCGACCCGGCCTGTCCTTCCATATTGGCCTGCTCTGCATCAAACCGGGTTTTAAAGGTCCCCTTTTCTGAAACATAGATGCTCAAAGGCAGGGAGGAGTTTTCCCCGTCCCAGATCCTGAAATCATACCTCCCCTTATTAACTTTCAGGGGTACATTCACATTCAACTCAACACTTTTTTCTTCTCCGGGACGAACCGATAACCTTTCGATGTTCCATCCCCCTGATTTCAGCGTATACTCCCATTGGCGGGGCATTCCCGAAACAACAATATTGACCGTTTTTAACTCATCGGTCTCGTTGATGACATCAATGGAATAATTGACCGATTCTCCCGGTGGTACAGAAATTCTGGAATAAGGTGTATAAAACTGTACCCCGTTTTCATTGGCCGATACATACCACGGAGGCAAAAGAAGCCCCGCAAGCACAGAAAAAATTACCATAAACTTTGTACAAGTTGACATAACAGAATTCCTCCTTAAAATTTTTTGAATTTAATTTTGCGTCTTCCCAAAAATAAAAATCAGCAAAAAAATAAGAAAATCCCTTCACGGTCATTTCCGCGGAAGAAGACCGTCAGCAGACGGAAAAAAATTGAAGTTCAACCAGTTAAAGGAGATTGTTAAAACATCTAAAAAAATTCAAAAAAATTTTTAGTCGACCAAGACATTTTTCCCTGTAAGTTTTATCCTGGCAGAAAGGGTGGTGGAAGAAGAGAAGCCCGGCTGTCCGCTTCCAACCGAAACCGTGAACCATCCTTTCTCAATCAGCCTGTTTTCATCCTTTCCGATCATTGAAAACTGACGCGGTGACAATTGAAAGGTCACTTCTTTTGACTGGCCAGGCCGGAGGAAGATCCGTTCAAAGCCTTCCAGCTGGTGTTGAGGCCGGGGGGTAGAGGCTTTCTCATCTTTCAGGTAAAGCTGCACCACTTCATCGCCGGCCCGTTCACCGGTATTGGTGACTTCCACTTTCACCTCCACGGGCTGGCCGGCACGGACCTTTTCCGGGACCTGAAGGGCAGAATATTCGAAGACCGTATAACTCAGCCCATACCCAAAAGGATAAAGCGGGTCTCCCCCGAAATAGCGATAGGTGCGGTTCTTCATATCATAATCCTCAAAAGGGGGAAGCTGGTCCACCGACTGATACCAGGTAACCGGCAGGCGTCCTGCAGGATTCACATCCCCAAAGATCGCATCCGCCACGGCGTGGCCTCCCTCCTGTCCCGGATAACCGGCAGAAATTATGGCATCGATGCTTTCAGCTGCCTGGTTGACGGCCAGTGCACTGCCATTCATTAAAACAAGAATTACCGGTTTCCCGGATTTCTCAACCGCCTTCATAAGCTCCCGCTGGGTTTTTGGAAGTTTGAGGTGGGTCCGGTCACCGCCGGAAAATCCGTCCACCTGAATGGGCATCTCTTCGCCTTCAAGTCGCTGGGACAATCCCAACACCAGCAAAACAGCATCCGCTTTTCGGGCGGCTTCGACGGCCTCCTGCTGCAAATTTTGACCGGGCATGGACCATAGAAAGCGTACATCTCCGTCCCCGTACCAGTTCTTATATTCATAAACCAGCTCATATTTGTTCCCTGCCTCGAGCTCCACTGCGTGCTCATGATGAAAGGCATGATGCTCGGTATTGTGGCTCAGGATCTTTTTCCCATCCAGCCACACATCGAGGATGGGCATGCCCCAGCATCCCAGATGGTAAGTTCCGGAAACGGGGGGAACAAGAAATCCGCTCCAGCGGATACTAAAATCATCGTCGGGCAGCACCGGTACAGGAGCCTGGGATTCCCAGTAAAAATCGATGGTTTCATCGACGCGTTTAAAAACGGGGGGCCCTTCCAACCGGGCATTGTCGAAATACTCCCCCACCAGGCCGGGAGTACCGCTTTTTGTCACCAGGTATTTCCCCGGAACAGGATGCAGGTTATGAACACCTTCAGCCAGATGAGCCCCTTCGGCAAAAAGAAGGTCGGTATTGTCCAGCTTCTTTTTCAATCCCTCCAGGACCGTCACCGGGTGTTTCGGAATTCCATTGTAATTTCCGAGCAAGGCCTCCGGGTTATCGGCATTCGGACCGATCACCGCCAGGGTTTCGATATCTTTCGAGAGGGGCAGGGTATTTTTTGAATTTTTCAGCAAAACAATGCTTTTGCGGGCTGCCTCCAGCGCTAACCGGCCATTTTCTTCCGAGGCATTTTCTGTAAAGGGAATCCGGGCATAAGGCACATCCTCCGGATCATCAAACATTCCGAGCTTAAACCGGGCGGTAAAAAGCCGCTTAACGGCCCTGTCCAGGGTTGCTTCATCGATGATTCCCCGTTTCAGTGCCTCTCTGAGATGCGGATAGGAGTCCCCGCAATTCAAATCCGTCCCGCTTTTTACGGCAACAGCTGCAGCCTCGGCCGCATCAGCGGAGAACCCCTGGTGCCGGAAAAAATCGGAAACCGCCCAGCAGTCGGAAACCACATAGCCATCAAATCCCCATTCATTCCGCAGAATATTTTCCAGGAATGGATTGGCACAACAGGGGTAGTCCCGGAACTGATTGTAAGCCCCCATGACCGAATAAGCGCCCCCATCAACAACAAGGGTCCGGAATGCCGGAAGAAAGGTCTCCCGCAGATCGCGTTCGCTTACCCGGGCATTAAACTTATGGCGAAGGGGCTCAGGTCCCGAATGAACGGCGTAATGCTTTGCCGTTGCTACCACTTTCAGGTAATCGGGGTGATCGCCCTGCAACCCCCGGACAAATTCCTTCCCCAACTGCCCCGTCAGGTAAGGATCCTCCCCGTAGGTCTCATGTCCCCTGCCCCATCGCGGATCGCGGAAAATGTTGATGTTGGGCGACCAAAAGGTGAGTCCCTGGTAAATACCCCGCTTTCCGCGGCGGACAAATTCATGATGCTTGGCCCTTGCTTCATCGGAAATGGTCGTGGCTACCCGGTGAATCAGATCTTTATCCCAGGAACCGGCAAGGGTGATCGACTGCGGAAAAACAGTGGCATAACCTGCCCGGGCAACCCCGTGCAAACATTCATTCCACCAGTTGTAACGCGGAACCCCCAACCGCGGAATGGCCGGGGCTGCATAGACCATCTGGTCAATCTTCTCCGCTGCCGTCATTTGGGAAACCAACAGATCCACCCGCTCTTCCATGGGAAGGTGGGGATCTAGAAACTCAAAGTTTGTGTATTGGGCATGTGCGGCCGACATCCCAAAAATCAGGAAAAAAAACAACAGAAAACGGCTCATTGGAAATATCACTTTTTGTTTTGCGCTTCATTATGTTCCACCAGAAGAGGTCCTGTATCAATGGTTCCGGTAACTGAAACCGGAAAGGGAAAAATAGCTCTTTCAAAAAAATTTTCGGCTTTCCCTCTTACTGTTCTGTTCTGGTATGATCAACAAATTTATAAAATTTTTTCCAAAGGGGAATCAATCATTTGTTGATATTAATTTTATAAACGTTCCCATTAAAACCGCCATCGAAACGAACACCTCCTCCATGCATTAGCAATGACCGATGGTTTGTCTGGTACATTATTCCCGGACAATATGAAAAGTTTATTAAACGGGGAGGGTGTTTGTACCGGTAGCGATTGGTTGGTGAACAGAGGAATTCGGGGCGGGTTATGCGGAATCAGGTCTTTCTGCCGCTTTTCCATGGGGATAAAAAAAAAATCCGGGAGATTCCCGGAATTATCAAATTTTGCTGTGCGGTCTTTTTCAGAACGGTTCACCCAACCGCACCGGCATCATCAGTACTCATCTTCGTTAAAGAAAAAATCATCTTTGCTGGGATAATCCGGCCAGATATCCTCAATGCTTTCATAAATCTCCCCTTCATCTTCAATTTCCTGCAAATTTTCAATCACCTCCAGCGGTGCACCCGACCGGATCGCATAGTCGATCAACTCATCCTTGGACGCTGGCCAGGGCGCATCTTCGAGTTTTGAAGCTAGTTCAAGAGTCCAATACATCTCAATGAATTTAAGCGGTTCAACTCCATTTTATAATTTCGCGAATATAATAAAAAAAGATTACGAACCGCAGCCCCGGCAATTATTTTTCAGATTGTCGCCACGGGCGTTCTTCGGCGCCGCGGATGGCCGTAATTTGGCGGGAAAGCACAAAAAGAAAATCGGATAACCGGTTCATAAACCGAAGGGTCTCAGGCTCCACGTCATTCGCTTCCGAATATTCAATGATGCGCCGCTCCGCACGGCGGCAAACTGTCCGGGCCAGATGGCAATGCGCTGCAGCCGGATCCCCGCCCGGCAGAATAAAATGATTCAGTACGGGCAGTTGCTTTTCCATCGCATCGATCGACCGTTCGAGCAGGGCAATGTTTTCTTCTTTCACAACCAATCCCGCGGTAAAAGCCGCCCCCTTTTCGTCAGATGCCAGGCGGGAACCGATATGGAAAAGTTTCTCCTGTATTTCAGTTAACAGGTTCCGGATATTCTCCGGCAAGTCAAAGGAGCGGACGATTCCCAGGGCGGCATTCAGCTCATCGACAGTCCCGTAGGCCTCCAGCCGCAAATTGTACTTTTTCACCCGGGTTCCGCCTAAAAGGCCGGTAGTCCCATTGTCTCCCGTTTTCGTATATATTTTTGTATTTTTTTGTTCCATGGCAGCAAAACAACTTTTCAGGCGCTTTTGTTCTGAATTCTCCGGCACAAAAGTAAAAAATCATTCCAATTGGGCTGTATTATGGATACGCTGATTGGTTAATATCCCCGAGATGCTACCTGTGAGCTTCAAAAGATCAAACGATCACTGAAAAGTTCCTTTCGACAGATGTGTAACGAAGCTGATGATGCCTGCTGCCGGAGGAACCGGTAAAAAAAACTAAGGGTTCAGAAGAAAAAGAAAAAAATGAGGATATGCCACCGGTCAGGAGCCAGTCACCCGCATTTTTTGGGGTTTACAAACATTCGCCTTCTTTCTTACCGCTGCGCCGCATTTTCCGCATTTGAATTCCGGGTTCTTCTTATCCTTCCATTTCTTTTGTTTGCACGCCTTTTTCCCCATAAAAAAATCATTGCTCCCGATGAACGATAACAACATTTACCGGATAATTGTTCCGGAGGTACTCCGCCATTTTTTCCGCCGCGTAAACCGACCGGTGCTGTCCGCCGGTGCATCCGAAACTAACCGAAAAATGATCAAACCCCCGGGACAGGTAATTCTTCACGGTTTGATCGACGAGCATCCTGGCAGCCACAAGAAATCCTTCCACCTCCGATTTCTCTTCCAGAAAGGTTTGAACGCTCAGGTCTTTTCCGGTCAAATCCTTAAATTCCGGATAACGCCCGGGATTGTTCAACGCACGGCAATCAAATACGAACCCCCCCCCGTTCCCCGAAGGATCTGCCGGAATTCCCCGTTTATAGGAAAAACTGGTGATGCGAACCGTTAAATGCCGCGAATCTCTGCCGAACGCTTTCAGTTTTTCGGACCGGGTAATCAGATGTAAAACCTTGGTGAGTTCAGGCAACTCAACCGGGAGATCCATTTCAGAAAGCAAATTTTCCAAATTCTGTAGGGCGTAAGGAATGCTTTGCAAAAAATGCTCCTTCTTCTCATAAAAGCCCCGGAAACCGAAAGCCCCCATGGCCTGCATCATCCGGATGATCACAAAACCATTATAGAAGGAGGAAAACGCCTCCTCATCCACCGGCAGGTATTTCTTTATTTCAGCAAGGTAAAACCGGTAAAGCCGGGTGCGAATTTCAGGGGGAATGTCTGCCTTGGCATCGTATAGCAGGGAAGCCAGATCGTATTGCAAAGCCCCGCGTCGACCTCCCTGGTAGTCAATAAAATAAACATCATCCGCCTGAAGCATCACATTCCTTGACTGAAAATCACGGTAAAGGAAAAAAGCGGAGGGAGCTGACAACAAAAAATCACTAAACATTTGAAAATCATCTTCCAGGGCCTGTTCGTCAAAGGGGATCCTGGCCAGTTTCAAAAAGTAATATTTAAAATAGTTCAAATCCCACATCATCGATTGTTTGTCAAACGCCTCCCGCGGATAACAAACGGAATAATCCAGTTCCTTTCCTCCCCGGATTTGAAATTGAGGCAACACCTGCAGCACTTTCTGGTATTTTTCCACAATGCTTTCAGAGAACCCTTCCGATTCACGGGTTTTTGACACGTAATCAAAAAGCGTGGTGTCGCCCAGGTCCTCCAGAAGGTATTTCTTCAGGTCGGAGCTGACAGCATATATTTGGGGTACCGGCAGACTGTTTTTCCGGAAATGATCGGTGAAGGAGAGGAAGGCGGTATTCTCCTTCACATCTTCATTGAAGACCCCAACAACCGAACGGCGGCGGCTCTTCAACCGGCAATACTCACGGTACGATCCCGAAGGGGGAAATATGCTGAACGTATCCACCTTCTCCCTGAACTGTTGTTCAAAAAGCCTGATTAGCTCATTTTTTTGTTCGGTATTCATTAAAAAAAAATTTAAGGCAATTTATCAGCAATATATAAAAAGTTATTTATGTCCGGTATTCATAGCCCCGGGAACTCCTCAAAAATTCCATTCATCTCCTTTTTTTTCTCCGGAAAATGCCTGTCTGGCATGAAAACAATCAGGCCTCCTGGTGGAAAAGGCTCCCAGCCCTGTTTCATATACTCTAATAAATTGAAACAAAACCGTACCAACGGTTGTGAAAATTTGAAGATTCCCCGTATATTTAACGTTTTCCAGTCAGACAAGATGAATAAGAGCCGGTCCAAAAGTATCCTTTTTCTTAAAATCCTGCGAATCTTTTCCAGCTTGGCAGGTCTTTTCTTTTTGCTTTGCATACTGCTGGCTTTTACTACGCTACCCTTCCGGGGAATCCACTGGCTGGGCACCAGCAAATCGAAACTCCGGTGGGAACCAAAAACCATCATCCTGCTGGGGGGAGGCGGTATGCCCGGTGAAAGCAACCTGATGCGGTGCTGGTATACAGGGGCTGCAGCCCGGAAATTTCCTGCTGCCAGCATCGCCATTGCCATGCCCGGGAGTATCGCCGACAGCACGGGCACACCGCAAAGAATAAAAGAAGAGCTGGTGCTGCGCGGAGCGAACCCCTCCCGGATCATTTTTGAAAACCAGGGAACCAACACCCGATCGCAGGCGCTTCAGTGCAAAAATTTATTCAACCCGGAAGAAGCGGTGTTGCTGGTGACCTCTCCTGCACACACCCGCCGGGCCATCCTTGCTTTCCGGAAGGCAGGTTTTGAGAAGATCAATGCCCTGCCCGCTTTTGAAAATGCAGCTGAAGCCGATCTATCATTCCGGGATCAGGAATTGGGGGGCAATGTTCAGCGGATTCCAGGAATTGGAGAAAACCTTTCCGTTCGCTATCAAATCTGGAGCCACCTGAAATATGAGGTGATTATCGCCCGGGAACTGTTGGCCCTGGGGTACTATCGGTTAAAAGGCTGGATATGAAAAAACCGCCTGCTTGTGCAGACGGTTCCTCCCTGATTTATTTTGAACGATGGTTGTTACATCATCTCTTTCATAGCCTTATATGCTTTATCGCCATAAACGACCGAAGGTCCGCCACCCATAACAACAGCAACGCCGATGGTCTCAACGATCTCTTCCTGGGTTGCACCGGTATCCAACGCCGCTTTCACATGGCATGAGATGCACCCTTCGCAGCGAATGGTGATGGCAATGCCCAGCGCAATCAACTCTTTCTGCTTGGCTGTCAATGCCTTATCTTCACTGGTTGCGTGATGCATGGTGCCAAAACCTTCGGCAATTTTCGGGTTTTCGTTTGAAAGGGTGCCGATAAAATCAAATACTGCTTTTGCTTGTTCTGAATAAGTCGCCATATTATTCCTCCATTTTTAATGTTCAACAAAATTGAAACGTCAAATTTAGCAGGAATAAAAAAGAAAAACATTGATAAAATTCATTGAATAGAATGTTTCAAAACATAAAGGGACCCCGTCTGGTCCGGAACAAATGGCCGCTTTTAATTGAAGTAAAAATTACTTAAAAATTTAATTATTACGTATTTAAAGAAGTTTCTTTTCAAAGATGTTTCACCCCTTAACCCCCCTTTAACTTTTTTTCTTAGGCGGGTCTTAAGATTGGGGCTTTACCATTTAACCCGTTTTTCCAATACCGCGGGAGTATCCTGCGGATGCGGCCGAAATATTTTTCTCCCTGAAAATGAACGTCCGCGAAGGAATAATATCCCGGAATTATTTTCAAAAGTGACAATAATCATTTAAATTTATAGAGGAATTTTTTCAGCGGAGGATTACAAACAAATAATTTTTCAAAAGATCGATTGTCATACTTTTTATGGACTCTTTTTTTTTCATCTTAAACTCATCGGCATGGCAGTTTTTAAAAAAATTTTTTGCTTCACTTTGATCCTTTTTCTATCGGTCACTTCAGCCTTTTCCCAGGACTTAACAGGAAAAGAACTCACAAAAACGGATGATCTGAATTCACTGGTGGAATCCGGCATCGGGCTGCTGTTCGGTGCCAAAGACATTGAGGGGGACATCAGCAAAGTGACCGTCAGCAATGACAGTTTTAACGAGGTCACCCTGCAGGTCACCTTCGATGGATTCTCCGGCAACTGGTTAAAGGGCAATATTATACGCCCCGACAAAACAAGGATTGAGGAAATAGCATCCAATCCGGTCCCCTTCAGTTCCGGCAACGAACAGGCAGAAATCCATTTTAAGCTAAAGGGAGACAGCAGCACCGGCCCCATTGAATCTTCCTATATAAAATTCATTGTCTGTAAAGAAGAAGACGATGTTACCGGAAAAGTTTATGTTTACCAGCTTTCCAAACAGTGGAGAAGTTCCGGACTGACCGCCGGAGGGCAAGCGGATGATTACATCCGGGAAGACCTGGAAATTTCCCTGACACCTGCTCCCGTCGGGAGCGCCTCCCAGCTGAAAGATGACGGGATACTCATTCTCCCTCCGCCCCGGAAGGTTACGGCGGTACCCCTGAATGATCCGGTATATCAGACAAAAATTGAGCGGAGACCCATGATCATCAGTACGCAAATGATCCAAAATCTGCAACCTGTATCCCAGCAAAAAGCCACCATCCACCAGGGGAAGATCAGCCCCGCTACCCAACAATTCCGGAGAATTCAGACCCAGGATGCAAATAAGCCCCTGAAAATTGCCAAAGTCGACCTGAAACCTTTGCAGCTGAATCCGGAACAATTAGAAAACGGCGCCGAGGGGCCGGGCAATGTGGCCATTTCCCTGTGGGATGAGATCAGTGCTGATGTTAATTTTGATTTCGGAACCGACAAGCTTTCCCGGATCAGCACCGATATCTTTCCCGACAAAAATGAAACATCGGGCTATTATTACTACTACCCCACTTCCTACAACCTGGTCTGGACCCCCGATGAATCATACCAGCTCAACATTCTTTACGGATCAGGTTCAACGGATGAAGCGGGAAAAGTGGTGATGTTCGCAAAATTATCGCCGGCTGTGGGTACCCGCGAAAAACAGATGGTGGAAGAACTGGTAAAGGATTATGCCGACAACAACAACCTCGAATTTAAAAAATTGCTCCCCATTCCCCTGGCCGAACAGCCAGCGGTTGATCTGTCGGGACAATTAAGCAGCCTCTACGGCATTTCCCCCGGCAATGTGAGCATCAGCATCACCAACCTCTTCAATCCGGTGGACCTGGCCTGGCCCATGACCACCAGCAATGCTGATGACCTGATGGTGGGACTGAAAGAGGTTGACCTCAACGGAAGCATCCGGCTGGTTCCACAGGGCGAAATGCCGGCACTAAACATCCCGGTGAAAATTTCCCTGGACGATAAAGAGGTGCTGGGACGTATTGAGCTTCCCAACACCCGGTGGAGAAACCAACAGTGGAAAAATGAAATGCCTTTTCCGGTGAAGCTGAAATACATGCACGCCCTGTTCATCAATAAGGATAAAAAAGGAAAAACCCAGCCGTATATTTACTCCTGGGACCTCGGGAATAAAGAAGTGCCCGTACACGCCAGGGTCAAACTGAACGGATCGAATATTCCCGGTGTCGTCGATCAGAAAGCACAAAGGATCTGGGTCGAATATTCGGTTCCGGAGTGCACGCCGTGTAAAGACAACGTAATCAATAAACTGGTCGGCGGAACCACCACCTCCCGGAAACAAAAAATTGAGGTGGTCTCCCTGGTGCTGGAGAAGTTGAATGCCTATGTGATGGAGGTGACCATCCGCTCCCGGTTTGCCGATACCAAAGGGGAAAACATCGTGGAACTCCCCCCCGTTAAAGTCCAAAACGATATGGAGTCCTGTTTTTCAGAGCCCCTCTTTGTCCCGGAAGAGGAAAATATGGAGTATGAATACAAAATAAAAATAATCACGGATAACGATATATACCAGTCCGGGTGGAAATATTCGGACGAAACAACGCTTTATGTGAATAAGGCATTGGTGGAGCAGGCCCTGGGGACCTTCCCCGGGGAATAGGAAGGGCGCGGTTCCAGCCACCGGTGTTCCTGTTGAGCAGTGCAGGAAACACCATCCTTGCAGCAAAAAAAACTTCAAAATGCATACAAAAAGGAAAATACCATGGCTCCTCCTTTTGGCAGCGCTCCCGCATGTTCTGTTTGGGCAGCCGGATTTTTCACGTCCCGTCGAAGCAGCAGGAATTCGCTGTTTTTTTGATGCCAGCGACGAACAAATGGTTTACTACTCCCCGGGAGCACTCAGCATCGCCCGGGACCGGGAGGGAAAGCCCGATTTCAATTTTCTGCAAACAAGGTACACCGGAAATGTCGTTTACGATGACCGGAACAGCATCCGGTTTAACAGTGTGATCCGTTTTCGTGTGGTTATGGATCCGATCCCCGCAGAAAAAATCGAAGCGATAAAAAGCACCCTCTTTCCGGGAAAAAACAGTGGGCAGTTGCGCCCCCTTCCCCTCAGCGACATAAAATCAAACCTGATCTTCACGCCCGTTGAGGAGAACGGGTCGCCTTCAGACACGGCCACACTCGCCGGAGGGTACCTTTCGGCGGAAAACAGAAAAGGACGCAGCCAAAAGGGGACCTACTGGCGGGAAAGGGAGTACTCCCTGCGACTGGAAAAACATTCATCGCAAGCTGTCCGGAATATGCTGGAAAAGGGGCAAACGCTGATGAGCCTCACCTATGCCTTTTTTTCCGACGGGGTCGATCCCCCTCCGGAAGCGCTCCTCTCCAACGGCGAAAAAGAGCTATTGGAGAAAATTACCGAAACGTATGAACATAAAAAAGACAGCGCTGAAATAAAAAGGGTCTGTGTTCGCTCGGACGCCTTTTCCGTTCGCCTTGACCCCGACAAATGGCCGGAGCTGCTGCGGCAGGTGGATATCAATGAACAGGTGCCCCCCGGCTACGCAGCCCTGGAGGTCCGGTGCTACGATTTTAACAATCGTCTGAGAGATGACTTATTCGCCAAACAGATCGAAATAAAAGCCAAAGGAGTAGGACGGGGCGATGTGGTTTCAAAAGCCGCATTCTCCAAAGAAGAACCCGGTATTAATGTACACCACATTAAATTTCCCTATGCGGTACGGCTCGACCAACCATTTTATTACCGGGTGACCAGCATCAGCCAGGAAAAACCCCCGGAAAGAACTCCGTGGATAAAAAGGGAATTTTGGGCTGATATTATCGACATTACCTCAACAGCCCATCAAAATGCGGAGGCTTCAGATGAATAATAAAAAAACAGGAATATTTAAAACTACAAAACTATGATTAATAAAGTTTTTATGGGCATTCTCCTGCTGGTCGCCGTTGTTACGGCAAGCGCACAGGTCAGTTACGATGAGGGAAGGGTGGAGGTGCTGGGCGTTCAGTTTCTTCAGGATCACGATCGTCCCGATGAATATTATTACCTGCCGCAGTACCCCAGCCTCTCGGTCAACAGCGACGGGGAACCGGAACTGATGTGCATCAAATATGTCGGAGCGGAAGATCAGCCCAGCGGAGGGCTTTTCCATGCCCTGATCCGTTTCACCCTGCCTCCGGAAATCCGGGAAGAGCTTCAGGGAGCGCTGGAGGAAAAAGTCCCCGGTGCAAAAATAATGGGGCCCGTCCCTTTGCAACCCCTGGCATCCGAAGAGGGAGAAGGAACAGCAGGATTTACCATTGTTAGCTCCATTTTAACCGGCACCGGGGGAGAGGAGGCCTTAACCCGGTCGGTAATCACCTCCGGGCATGCCCCGCTTCTTCCCGGCTCTAAATCTGCCATCGCTGCCAACCTCACCCCCGAAGGGGCCACTTTGCTCTGGAACTCCTTTACGGGCGCAACATCCGATGTTTCCGCCTCCATCAATGCCTGTTATGAAGCATCGGTGAAAGCCTACAATGCGGTTGTCTCGGCAGAAATGAGTGTTGTTTATGATCACTTCAGCCGGGTTTTCAACTATCAGGAAGGATACAGCCGCCGGCAATTGCGAAAGATCGTGGATGACCTTCAACGAACAGGCGACATGAAGGTGGAGGTCTTCGACCGCTCCAAAGGACTGGGGATCAAAGCAACCGAAATGGAGGGCATCCTCAGTGTGGTTACCGACAAACTCATCGAGGTGATGTTTAACACCGAAACCGGATGGTCGCAGGCCCCCGAGCGGGAAGAGGCGGTGGAGGCGGGACAAATACGGGGAAGGCAGTCAAGAGGCTGGATCACCAAACTCTTCAAGGGCTCCGGAAATCAAAAATATTTTTCGGACGATCAGTATGTCCTGAAAAAAAGAACCGATATCCAGTCCAACTCCTTTTACCTCAACCTGAGCAAAGAGACAACCATCAAAGTCCCGCTGCACACCTCCGGTAACCTGGGGGGCTTCTATGAAGAACTGGGCGACAATGAAAAATATTTCAGGATCGTGGATCTGAACGACCCCGCCTTTCAACAGCGGGAGGTGTTTTTTCAGATCGACGGGGAGTATGCAGATGCTTTCTCCTCAAAAATAAATTTTGTTTCGGTCAATTTCAAAAAGGAATATGCTTCCAACCCAGCCGTTAACAAGTCGGTTATTTTTAACTATACCGATGTTGAAAACGGCCGCCAGATCAAATCTGTCAGTTTTCCCCGGCTGGGCCATGAGAGCAGCGACTGGCTCGATTATGAATACCGTTTGAACTGGAGTGTCCGCGGAGTGGATGATCCCATTAAGGTGCCGGCAAAAACGGATGAATGGATTAAATCCAACGCCCCGGTGGTCGCTTTAACCCCCCCCTTCCACAAAAAAATCGTGGAGGTGGATGCCGATCGCACCATGTTTAAAGAGACAGGTATGGTAACGGCCATTGTAGAATTTGCCTCTACCCTGCTGGGATCAACCGAAAAAGTGGGTCGTGTTCGTTTAGGGGCCGATGACGCGGAACCGGTTTCCAAACTGGTTTTGTATCACGATGAAGGTGAACCGGTGGCCTACCGAGTGACGTGGGTGTCTAAATACGGAACGGAAAAGACCCCGGTCAAAGCTCTTGAATCGGATTACCTCTATTTAATGCCGCCGGTTTCCGGTGACTTTTAAAAACAGCTACAAATGAAACACTTTCTGCTTATCATCTTTCTGCTTGCCGGTCACTTTTCCGGAGCCCAGCAAATTATGATGGACAGGGGCATCCGGGCATCCGGACTGTGGTGCTTCCCTTTACTGACCGATTCGCTGAGCTACTACTACCTTCCCAATGAAGCCTCCCTGGCACTGGATAAAAACCGGCATCCCCATTTTTCCCTGATCAGATACGTCATAACAGAAGCCCAGAGGGGAAACGAAAGCAACGCGATCCAGAAAGCAGGAGGCGGAGCCATTTTGCATTTTCTCATCCGTTACGAAACCCCGGAGGAAACGGTAAGAAAGGCGGAAGAAACACTCCGCGAGGTTACCGGCATTGAAAGCATCCGGGTAAAGGGGCCTGTGGTTTTCGACAAAGGGGAATATGCGCTGATCTCCTCCATTATTACAAAAGACGGGAAAAAGAGAAACATGCTGATGGCCTCGGGAAGTGCCCCGGTGCTCGAAGGAAATAAAATCGCGCTCTCTTTTGAAATGGATCCGAAAACATCGTCCCTGCTTCTGGAGAGCTTTAAAATGGCCACCCCCGATATTTCCATGGTCTTTGACATGGAGGTGACGGGTTTGTCCGATGCATTTAATGCATCCATGGAGGTCGACTGGGAGAAAGTGCAAAACTCCCAACACATCAAAGCCGGAGGAAAAGTCTATTTTGTCAGTGCCGACGTGGACCTTCTTTACAATCACCTGAGAACTGAGAATGCCATTCAACTGACAACAAGCGGGGAAGATGCCAACATGCAGGCACTGATCGACAGGGTTTATGAAAAACTTACCGACCTGTTTTTCACTGAAGTCGATAACAGCGAAGTCCCCGCGACCGTAAAAGAGGATGTCCTCAGCGGCATCAGCAAAGTTATTTCCGGATTGAGCAAAAACCTGCCCTACAGCGTTCACGGGGCTTATAGACTGAAAGATCTGAAAACAACAGGCCATTCGGTCATGAACTTTAACTCCAGGACGCCGGTAACCCGTCATCATTACATCACATTCAACATGGGGGACCTTTACCGGAAATACGGCGACAATCCCCGGTTTTTCAAAACAGTGCCCATGGACGACCCCGATTTTCAGCAGCGTGTGGTTCATGTGGGACTGGACGGAACATTGCTGAATGAGATGGGAAAGATGATCAACAACGTCACCGTCACGCTCCGAAAGGAGCACCAGGGGGGAGCGCAAACCGTTCGGGAACTGATCATCACTCCGCAAACGATGAACGATTCGGTGCTGAATCTGAAAATGGTCTACGGATCCAAATCGGACAACAACCGGCTGGAGTGGTTGAACTATGCTTACCGCACCAACTGGAAATTCAGCGGAGGCGGAACTTATTCCACCCGCTGGCAAACGGAATCCTCCTCCATGATCAACCTGTTCTGTCCGTTTAAAAGGACCCATGTACAACTCATTGGCGACGCGGGATTTCTGAAAGATGAAGGAGTCCGTGCTGCCATTATACAAATCCAGTATCCCTTTTTCGGGGAGACCCGCTCGTCCCGGATCATTTGGAAACCCGGGGAGATCATTGAAGAGAAATCGGCTGAACTAACCCTGCCCATCCAAGAGAACAGTTATTCGTATGACGTCACCTGGATAAAAACAGACGGAGGCCGTCCCCGGAAAGAGGGAACAGGGAACAGTGGCATCATCTTTATTGATGAGTTTTAATTTTAACCAATAGAAAACATCACTTAAAAACAACATTATGACACAAAAAAAATGCATCAACCGGCTTTTCCTGATGACACTTCTCCTTTTCTTCTGCCTGTCAAACCATCCGGTTTTTTCGCAACCCCTGGATGCGGATAACCGCGTTTCGGTTACCCTGAACGACGGAACCGAAGTGACCCTTTTGGGAAAAGCAAACACCCGGTCAAATGCTCCTTCAGGAGACTATTATTACCTGCCGGTGGGTCTGCGACTGTCCAAACGACCCGACGGCGTGCCAGAATTCCTGTTTATGAAATATACCACCGAAGCGGAAGCCGCTGCCGGAGGGGTTCAGGGCGGCCTGCTGCACTTTCTGATGCAATGGGGACTGACAGCCCGCCAGGAGACTGAACTGCTAAACAAACTGAAAGAAAAACTGAACGAGCAACCGGCAAAATCCCGGTTTGGCCTGCGCCTCATGAACACTCCCAAAAACATCAAAATCATGGGGCCGGTGGAGGTTGAACCGATCCCTGAAGAATCCTTCCAGATCTATTCTGCCTCGCTCAGCGATCCTGCCAGCTCCACAGTAATCCAGTCGGGCCGGGCCCCGTCGCTGGAAGGGGGCAAAGCGGTGGTGGCAAGCAAAATGGACAAGGAAACCGCCCAAATGATGGCCACGTCATTCGAAGAGACCAGTTCGGTCGCTGACCTGTCGGTGACGCTGGGATACCAGTACCGGGTCTTAATGCCGGCCATTGAGGCTTCCGTGGTGGTCAACTGGAGCAAAGTATCCGAAATGTTTGATTCACTGGCAACCGAATATTCGAAAAAGAAACGTTCGAGCGGAATTTTGTGGTGGAAAAAAACCAAAACCACCTATTCCTACAATGAGATGCACGAAATCTACTCAAAAGCACAGGAAAACAAGGCCATCACGGTAGACATCACCGACCGTTCGCTGGGCGATGAAACCAGTGCCATGATCCTCGAAGCATTCATGTCTTACTTTACCAATGCGCTGGCCGACCGGAGCATGGATGTTCCCTCCGTTCCCCCGCAGGGAGAGGGAGAAGAAGATGATAAACCCGATACACAAAAAGGGAACTACTTTAAGTTGAACCAGGTGAAAATGGAAAAAAAGATCGAACGGGGCCGTGAAACCATTTCACTTAATTACCGGCGGTCGGTGCCAAAATTCATCGACATTACGGGTAATCTCCGCTCCTGGTATGACGGCGTCAGGGATAACCCCAGCTGTGTGACCAGTGTAAATCTGAACGATCCCTTCTTCCAGCACCGGAACATCAGCTTTATCCTCGACATGGAGGCGGAAGAGATGTTTGAGGAGGTGATCAACTACGTGACTGTCTCGGTACGAAAAAAACGGAGTTCCGGAAATGACTTCTCCGACCGTTTTACCATGGACAAAGATTACATCAATGAAAAGGGGACTTCAGCCGTTATTACCTACGCCCGGGGCGAGGATACCAACCCCGATGCCTTTGAATACAAAACCCAGTGGAGCTTGCGCGGGGGTAAAGTGTACCCTGATAACCCGGACTGGCAGAGAGGAAGCTGGGAGGAAGCGGTCACCCTGGCCTCCCCGGTCACCTACCGCCGGATCGAATTCGAAGCCGACCTGGAGGATCTGAAAAACAAAGAGATCACGCGGGTTACCGCCCAGGTCCGTTTCCGGCAGTTCGGAGAAGAGGAGGAAGCCAATATCCACATCTCTCCGGCAAAAGGAGAACCCCTGGTCGAAAAAAACATCTTTATTGACAACGATACCCGGGGATATGCGTACCGGCTGGTTCTCTCCCATAAAACCCAGGGAAAACTGGTCCTACCCTGGCAGGTGAGAATGAATGACGATTACATCTATGCCACCCTGCCCGAGGAGTTGCAGGACACCGAATCTGAAGTTTTTAAAGAAGCGAAGGAAGAAGCCCGGGATGTTACGTCGCGGGCAAAAGAGAAAGTGCTTGACAAATTTGACGAAATTTTCAAATGATGAAACGACTGTCGAAACAATGGATTACCGGTTTGTTTTTTGCATTGCTGGCAATGCCCTTATTTTCCGGTGCCCAGCAAATCATCATCGACAAACCGGTAAAAGCCGGGGAGCTGACCCTTTTCCCCGGGATGGAGGACGAAAACAGCTACTTCTACCTGCCGGATAAACTGCGGCTTGCTACGGACGCCAACGGGAAACCTCAATTTTCCTTTCTCAGGTATGTGCAAAACATCCGGTCGGGACCGGAAGAAGAGGCCCGGGAGGGTACCGGAGGCGGCATTGTCCATGCCGTCGTCGAATTATCGGTCACCCCGGAGCAAATGGCAGAGGCCCGAAGCGCCCTGAGAAGCATTAACGCAGACGGGGTCATAAAAGGTCCGGTCATTTACAGCGGCGGGACCATGGCCATTGTTTCCTCCTTTACCAATACCGCGGGGGACCTGACAGAACAGGTGGTCGGCATTGGAAGGGCCCCCCTGATTGACGGGCAGAAAGCGGCAGTTTCCATGGAACTGACGAAAAAAGGGGCCAAAATCTTATGGGAATCTTTCCAGACCCCGACCCCCGACATGAGCTTCTCGCTCGAAATGGAGCTGGAAGGGTACCGGGCCCCCAAAAAAGCCATTATTGAAGCCGATTTTGAAAAGATCTACAGCCATCATGGATTCCAGTTGGGCGCCAGCGGAAATTACGGCAACGTCGTTTTTGGCGGGGAGATCGACCTGGCATTCGATGAATTGAGAAATGACGGCGCCATCAAAATTACCAACATGGGAGCCGACGAGGATATGGAGAAGCTTATCGAAACGGCCTACAACAAACTCACCACCATGATGTTCCAACCCATAGGCGGAACGGGAAATCCCCTGATAAAAAATATAGCGGGGGCGGTGGGAGGACAAAAAAGTCCAATGGACCGGGCGACTGACCTGTACAAGCAGGTCAAAAAAACACCGGATGGAAAAAAATCAACCTCCCTCTGGCATTATGGAGGGTTGAATGATCCTGTCCTGCTGGCATACAGCGGATCAAACGATCTTTTCCCCGGCAGGTTTTTTACGAACTCCTTCGGAAAAACAGGCCAGAATGGATGGATACCAATGGATATCAAAGCGACCTACCGGGATTTTATTCTATTGCACGAAAACCTGCCGGGAGACCTGAAAGAACTTTACCTGCAGCGGGTGAATAACAGCGAATATGCCAGTGCCTCCAATTTAACCGATGTTGAAAAAAGGCTTTCCAAGGAGCCAAAAGCTGTGCCCTATTACCAGCAGTACCTGCTTTCAGCGGCGGAAAAAGAGCAGTTTAGCGCGATCATCGATGGATCACAGCCTCCTTCTTCCGAATACAATGCATTAATTGAAAACCGCATCCGGGAACTGATCAACACCCAGACCTTTTTAAATCAGGCCCAGAGGGATTACATCCTTTCCACATTCGCGCCCGATGCTTCCGAAGCATGGGGGCCGGCCCAGGCGCTGACCTATGCCGCATGGGTGGTAAAACACGACAACCCTTACTCCCCCAAAACCCAAAGAAGCCGCGAGATACTGAATGAACTTGTTGAACTGGGAAAATCAGCAAATGCCCTGGACCAAATGGGAGAAGTAACTGAAACCCTTGACGAAAAGCAAATGGAAGAGATGCAGAAAGAGCTCTCCGAAAAATCTGCCGGTGAGGAAGGAGAAAAGACAGCACAGGCCGCAAAAGAGAAAAAGGAGACCGTAACCGAAGAAAAGGCCCCGGAGAAAAAACAACAGGGAACCAATGCGGGTAAGGAAAAAGCAGGGGAAAAGGACAAGAAAAAATCATCCGCAGCCGCCTCCGGCAAAAAGAAATCAGAAAAACCGGAATCCGGCAAGTCGGAAAAGAAGCCGAACGCAAAAGATAAAAAAGCGACCAAAAAGAAAGAAGAAAAAACCGACTTCAAACTGGCGGTAATGGCTTCCTATCAGTTTAAAGAGATAAAGCAGCGGGGAAAATTCAAAATCAACCTGAATAAGTATACGGCTGATAAATTGGTGCTCCGGTTCGATGAGAATATCGGGGAAATCAACTGCAGGGAATGCTTCCACCAGGTCAACCTGGACGATCCCCTTTTTAAACAACGGGAGATTGTTGCCATCGTTGATGGATTTAATTACGACGATTTCGGGAAGTACATCAACTTTGTCAGCGTAAAAATGAGAAAAAAGCACCAAAACGGGGATATTACCTATGATGAACTGCGCATTGACCGCGAAAATTTTGTCCGTTCAGCCAACAATTTTAAAATGCTTTACGGATGGAAGGGGGATGACGACCGCACCCAATGGCTGGATTATCAATACCAGGCACAGTGGAGTTTTTTCGGGGGCAACGAAATTGCCACCAACTGGCTGGAGGCCAATGCAAATGCCATCAACCTCGCACCGCCCTACCTGCGGAAAACCATTGAGCTGGAAGCCGATCCGGAATTACTGGAGGAGAACAATGTGCGTTCCGTCAATGTGAAACTTTACTATACGCTGGGTGAAAAAGAACACATAAAGCAGGTCTCCATGCTCCCTTCGCGGGATGAATACTCTTCAAAAGTGACTCTGATGCTGCCGAAAGACACTATCGAGTACGATTATGAGATCACCTGGCGCCTGAGGGGCAACAAAACAGAAACATCGGGCCGGCACACCACCAGTGAGTCGATCCTGTTTGTTGATGAAATCTGAAAAAATCCGGCTCCCGGAAAGGTAGCTGAACGAAAAAAAGGGCTGTCCTATCCGGGCAGCCCCTTTTTTTATTTCGAACAACCAAAACCTATGGCGTTTTTTCAAAGCGAATATTGGAGAGGTAATAAACAATGTCTTTCTCAAAATTAATCCAGGGTTCGGTGCCGATATTCAGCACAAAAACCCGGTTATGCTTGCCCTGTGCCTCCGAAAGATCAAAGGTGACATCGGTCCAGTTTTGAAGATCTGCATCGTCCATACATAAATAGTCCATATCCCAGTACTCCTGTCCGTAACTGCTGAATTGCCCGAACGACCAGAGATGGTTCATAATCCGGGGCCAGAAACACTGAAATGGCGCATATTCCCCTTCGAAAGCGCTCTTTTCGGGAGCATACACCTTCATCTTCAAATAGGGGTATTCTTCAGCATTGAACTGGTACTCCTGCGGAACGGCAATGACAAAGGAGGCACTGGTGGCTTTACAAACAGCTTTATAAACATTCTCAATCCCTTCGCCGGCAGGTGGATCCTCCGCCGGATAGGAAATTTCCATGCGCCAGTTTCCGTCCTGTACAAGTCCGTCGAGGTGAAACTGGTTTTCCACCATCACACTTTCAGGACCTTCAACCAGTTCAACGACCCCCGTCTCCACATAAGGCATCAGCAGATCGTCAAGCCCCATGGTCTGCGGTCGATAATAAACTTTTTCAAGGATTCCTGCTTCCAGCATGTCTTTTAAAGCCTGCCGGTTGCCCTCTGCAATATCTCCTGCTTTACGAAGGAAAGGAGCATATGTGCCGCCACCGATATCATCGCTGGTGTCCCAACCATTATAAGTGGTTACAGGGACATCGGTGAACAGATCGCCTCCGGTCAGATCAAGCGTTTTTAAATTAGGAAAATAAAAGATATCCTGAAGTGAATTCGCATAGATCGGATAAACAAGATGCTCGATATCGGAAAGTCCGTCAGCGGAGAATGTGGTTGCACCGTTGGCCTGGAGGATATCCCTTTCAGCCGGGGCAAATGTAGAGGAACTGGTGGGCATATTGATGGTCAGCTGGTCCTGAAAAACGACTGTATCCAGAATTGGCTGGCGGTTTACCTTCGGAACGATCTTATATTCCATATCCAGCTCTACCGGCTGCCCGGCTTCCACATTCCCGATAAAAAATCTGGAGTTAGTTCCCCTTTCGCCGGTCTGGGTCTGACCGTCCTTGTCGGTGTATTCAAATTCCAACCCGTAGTAATCCATCAGTACGGAAGAGATGCCGTTGGGCCAGTCGACCACGGCCGCCGATGGTGAAGCCATAATCCGGGGCGGGGATACGGCAAGGGAGTTCAGGTCGCTGCTGGTAAACGGGATCAGGGCAATTTCCTGCGGAACCGATTCGTTCCCGTACTGGTCAATGGTGGAAATCTGAAACCGGTAAAGCTTCGACTGTGTAAGCCCCGTAATGTTCACATATGAAACAAGTGAATCAATTGTAATGACCTCATCGTCATACGTGATACGCGTTTTTTGGGCTTTCCCCAGATTGATCTCTTCGCTGGGGATGCGTCCCGCTTTCAACAGATCGATTTCAACACGTTCGAAACCAATATGACCGACAACGGTATCGTACCTGGCCGGGTATACGATTTCCCCTTCATACTTTTCCTGTTTGTCATACATGCCTTCGCATGACCACATGAGTGTGGCGACAACCATTATTGTGATTAATAATATGTTTCTCATAAATTTAAATCTTTAAACCTTTATTTTCTAAAAAGAATTTAATTTTCAGCCTTTCTGCCATAGAGCGTAATTTCCGACAGGCAGTTGGCATTATCCAGGGTATAGTTCCCGTTGAAACTTTTCATGGCCCGGTACCTGAACCAGCGTGTAGGCTTGGTATACTGGGGTTCGTCCGGATACATGTAAGCCATATCGCCTTTTCTTCCCCGCTTAACAAATTCCAGTTCACTTAAACCTTCAGGAACTTCAATTTTGTTTTCTGAGACATACACCCACTCTTCAGTGTCGTCGTCCCAGATATACATCTCGTAAATACCTACATTTTCTGCCTGGTAGTATTGTCCACGGCAAAGTTCGCCACAGAAGTTGGTATGCCTTTGTGTGGTTACAATCCGGCTGAGTTCGTAATGGTCGCCCAGGTCAATAATAACATTCCAGGGCATGTTTCCGTCCTCTGAGTTGCCGGTACGTCCGCGACCTCCGGTATGCATAAAATTGAGGTTTTCACCTTCATCGATGATTCCATCTTTGATATAGCGTAACCGTCCCTCAACATTGTTCCCAAAAGCCTGGGGTACCCCTCCAATGGAATCATTGGCGGCCGGCAGGAACCACTCTTCTTTCGGAAGCATATTGTCCTCCAGCAGGGTAATGGTGCCCATATCAAGCGGTTCCGACATATTCCCGTAGATATCTGCCACGCGGATTTTTACATTTATGGGATCTTCCGGTCCCAGATCGAGCCCCTCCACAAACCGCCGGTCTTCTTCCAGGTTGGAGGAAAAAACCGAAGTTAATGAGCGTTCCTCCCCATTTTCAGTAAAGGTAAAATCGACATAAACATTGATGCTTTGCTCCAGCTCATTTTTCCAGTCAACAAAAAACGAACTGAACCCGGGTTTGAGGTCGAGTGATTCAACCACCCGCGAAATAGCGGACTCCAGCGGGGTTACTTTTACGGAAACAATATCCGAAATATTCCCGGCCCGGTCGCGGGCAAACAGGTCAACCGTGTAATCAATAGTGTCTCCAAAGCCATACACATCGAGCGAATCAACAAAGTAAGAGGACGAAAAGGTGAACGAATCGCCATCAGCATTGGTGTATCTGGCATCCACACTCAGCACATCTTCATCTTCAGGCACATCATAAAAGAACCTGGCACCGCCGAAGAGTGGTTCATAGGTAATATTCGAAGGAGGTGCCGGGGGGATGGTATCGTCCGATCCTGTTCCGTTGTTCTCCTCACAGGAGATTCCGATTAACAAGAGGGTTGCAATGATCAGCAAATTATTTCTTAAAATTTTCATACTATTAAAATTGTTAATTTTCAAAGGTATCGTATGGAACTCGCATTTATTTTAACCATCCTCTTGAGTGTAGATGTTATACATGCTCGTTTCATACGATTTATCTTTATCGTTTTATTTATTTTGAATTAACAGTGTTCCCTATGATTCAACTACCAGCCCGGATTTTGAATCAGGTTGGAATTGGTGTTAATCTCATTGAGGTCGATCGGCCACAGATGATCCGTGATGGTGAATCTTCTGGACTGCTTCACTTCCAGGTTAAAGAATTCGGCACCGGTTCCGCCGGTATAGGTCCATCCCCATACAGGGGTTGAAAATTCCTGCACCGCTCTTTTATGGCGGACCATATCATAAAACCGGCTACCTTCAAAAGCCAGTTCAATGCCCCGTTCGCGCAAAATAATATCGCGCATTCCCTCTTTTGTTTTGTGTTTATTCACCGACTTCACAATGCTAGCATCGGCCCATACGGTTTCCACATCGGGGACACCAGCTCTTTCACGAACCCTGTTGATAGCATCATATACCTCCTGGGTGGGGGCGTCATTATATTCATTCAATGCTTCGGCCTTCATCAAATAAAGATCGGCCAGGCGGATTATTGGGTAGGGGTACTTTATTGTACGAGCCCAGTGACCCGATTTTGATTCCATGTGCGACAACTTTTTGATGCCAATCCCTGTTTCGTAATAGTCGGTACTGTGCTGTGATGAGTTAAACCCACCATCTTCGCCGGCATACATCATGGTATTGATTCGAACACTGTGGCCTCTCCAGTAACCACCGGTAATGGCCAGGTTGGCGTAAAAGCGCGGTTCTCTGTTCATGTACAGATTGATGGTCTCAGCTCCCGGCTGCATAATTCCGGCCAGTTCCTGGTATTCCGGATCATCGGCCCCGGGCGTTTGTGTCAGTTCCCATTTATTATCGGCATCAAATGTAAGGTCCTCTTCAATGGGCACTCCGTTTTCGGTATAGTAACGCTCGGTCATGCGGTAGGTAGCCGCCATCCATTGCCAGGAGTACGAAGGGGTGTTGGTAATGCCCCCGCCATAACCTTCGGGCAACCGCATGAGCGTTGAATGGGCCAGTTCCCCCTGACCGTAATAGTTGATGTCTGAAAATCCCCATATCAGCTCACTGTTCCATGGATCGGTAATGGCAAAGCGCAGGTCATAGATCCTTTTTAAATTTTCTTCGTTTTGCGCATAAAATTCACGGTCGTAGGTATAAACCTGCTTGTCGTAAGAATACAGTTCAATGCCGTTGGACTCAGCTGCTTCAATTGCCACATCAATGGCGTCAATGGCATCTTTCCACTTCTCTTTGTCATAAGTCAACGGGAAATAGGGGTCTCCCTCCTCATTGAAAAAATCGCCAAAATACTCTTTATTGCCGTTAAAAAACGGACTAGCTCTGAAGAGCAGGATCCGGGCTTTGATCGACTTTGCAATCACCTGGTCCACCTGCCCCAGCACGGTTCCCGTTTTCCGTTCCACAAGATCCGGAATGGCTTCATCCATAAGTGTAACAATGTAATCGAAGCTCTCCTCCACGGTGGACCTTTTCAGAAACAGTTGATCTTCACCCGCATCGGGTGTAATCATCTCTTCCGCAATGACAATCGGGCCGTACTGTTTTACCAGTAAAAAGCTGTAATAAGCTTTCAGGAATTTTGCCTGGGCAGCCCATTCATTTTTCTCATCCTCGGTCATATCCGGCACTTGGTCGATAAGAGAGAGGAAAACATTGGCCTGACGGATCCCGGTATACAGCGGTGAGCCGGCACCAGTTCCCGACCAGGTTCCGATCAAAGGATCGGATGGAGACTGAAGTCCCCTCATGACTCTTAACCCCCGGAGGTTCCAGTAATTTTCATTCAGGTCCAGTCGCCCAAGAAATTCATCCCCACAGGTCCAGAGGGATGAGTGCGTGTCGTCAATGCGCGGCATGTAGCTGTACACCTTTGCCAGTGCATCCCATGCCTCTTCCTGCGATTTAAACAAGTCCTCCAGTGTAATGGTATTGTCGGGAACAACCTCCAGGTACTCATTGCAGGAAGGCATTGCAGCAAGAATGAATATCAATATGAATAATTTCCTTAATACTTTCATACTATTAATTTTTTTTTATGAGTTTCGATAACGTGCAGGTAAAAAATCATGCTTTTTATGAGAAAATTTCTTCCATGCCCGTTTCATCTTCTTTATTTTTAAGTATTAAAATGCTAACTGAACCCCAAAATTTAACCTTTTATTCGGCGGATATCCCAATCCTCCGCGTCCCATTTCCGGGTCCCAAAGGTCAAATGGGCTTATGACAAACAAATTCTCTCCGCTAAAGTAAACCCGGGCATTTTTCATTCCGATGGAATTGAACAGCCCGTCCGGGAGGTTGTAACCGAGTTCCAGTGTTTTTAAACGAAGGAATGCACCGTTTCTCAACCACCAGGTGGAAGTCTGGATGTTGTTGTTCATTGGCTGGGTGGACAAACGGGGCCAGAAGGCGTGAACATCGGGATCGGTTTCTGTCCAGTAGTCGTCAGCAATCAGGGTGAGCGCATTTCTCCGGTTGGCAAAAGGAGCAATACCGTTGTCGCCGGTTCCCGGGTTAATAAACAATGAAACGCGTGCATTGCCCTGGAAGAAGAAAGAGGCATCGAAATCTTTCCATCCACCCGACAAACCGTAACCATACTGAATTTCAGGTACTGTCGGATAACCCAGCGGCACCTGATCGTTTGAATTCACCACACCGTCGCCGTTGATATCTTTGTATTTGATGTCACCGGCCTGGTAGGTACCGAAATCCTGCTCCGGTGAATTTTCGATTTCTGCTTCATCCACAAACAGGCGCTCTGCAATTAACCCCCACCACTGGTTGATGGAATGTCCTTTCCGCTTCAGGTACTCATCCGCATAATCTTTTTCGTCGAGCTTAATATATTCGTTGGTGGCATACGTGAAATTTGCCCTTCCGGTAAGCCACCAGTTTTTAGTAGAGACATACTGATAATCCACCGATGCCTCCAAACCATGGGAAAGCACCTCTCCGACATTCCCACTGACGGTTGCCTCAAGGCCTGCCGTGGAGGGGAAGTTCTGCCTTTGCAGATAGATCTGGCTCCGGTTGTCCCGGAAATAATCGGCCTGCACCTGCAATGCATCATCGAGGAAACCAAGTTCAACCCCCAGGTTTAATTTGGTTGAAACCTCCCATGTAATATCCGGATTGGCATATCTGTGGATAGAGTATCCGCCGTAGTCATTCATAAAAGTGGAGCCCCACCGGTACCCCGAACCACCTTTCGAGATATCTGAAAGGTAAAAGAACCGGTCGGATCTGCTTGCAATGGCATCGTTACCAACCATTCCGTAGGTTGCTTTAAACTTCACGGTGTTAAAAATCCGTTCCATAGGTTCCCAGAAGGATTCATTGGAAATTAAGTAACCGGCACCAAACGAAGGGAAGAAGCCGAAACGTTTTTCTCCGGCAAATTTTTCAGAACCGTTATAACCATAGGTAAACTCGAAAAAGTAGCGTGTGTCGTAGTCATAGGCAAAACGCCCCGAGTTCCCCATATTCCGTTCAGGAAGGGTCTCATAAATGGAGTTGCTGTTTCCGCCGGTGAGCAGGTACTCTTCCCACATGAATACGGTCATCAGGCTCAGGTTATGGTTATTGAACGCGCGTTCCCAATTGAAGCGCCCCTCATAGTAGTAGTGGGCACTGGCGTCGCGGCCCGGTTGGACACCGCCCAAATAGCCCTGACCGCTTTCGGGATTCAGCCCATAAAGGGTATAATCGCCCGATATCTGATTATAGGTTTCCAGATCATAATAGTAGGGGTAATAGGTACGCCGGCTGGAATAGAAGCTCCATGAGTTAACAGAAGCTTTCCCCTGGAAGCTGAGTCCCTCGGTAATGAATTTCAGATCTTGTGAAAAGGTCGCCATCGCAGTAATGGAACTCTCATTCCGGTCTTCATAACCACGCACCATTTCGGCGTACGGGTTTTGCTTCAAAGAGCCGGTCACAAAAGTGTTCCCGAACAAAATGTGGTCGGCAAAAGCATGTTTTTCATCCGGCTCGTAAACCGCGGGAAAGTCCACGGGATTCGAGTTCATTACCATGTTAAAAATATCGGAAGCCGCGGCATGCGGCCCGGTATACCTTTCAAAACGGCCCTGCAGTTTTACATCCAGCTTCGATGTGGGGGTTAATTTGAATACCACATTATTTCTTAGCTGGACCCGGTTAATATCAATGTTGTTGTTAAAATTATTTTGCGGATCAACCTTCAGCAAACCGGTTTCGTTTTCCATGGTACCGGCCACAAAATAGGTCGCCACTTTACCTCCGCCCGAAACATTGAAATTGGCTTTTTTGTTCCAGGTCGACTGGTTAAATAATTCATCGTACCAGTTAATGTTGGGATAGATCATTGGATTCGTTCCGTCGGCCGTTGACTGGATTTTCTGTTCGCTGTAATAGGTGCCGAGCAGGGGATTTCGCGAAACACGCGCTTCATTGTAAAGCCGCATATAGTCCACCCCGTCAAGCAGTTCATTCATCCGGGTCGGAGTGGCCATATGGGTTTCGAGCCTTACGTTGACTTTCGTCGGTCCCTCTCGTCCTTCTTTTGTTTCCACCAGAATAATCCCGTTGGCTCCCCGCGCTCCGTACAAAACCGTTGCCGAGGCATCTTTCAGTATGGAGAAACTTTCAATGTTATCGGGCTCCAGGCGGGCCAGATCATCCGGGGAACCCTCAAAACCGTCAATCAAAATGAGCGGGTTGGTTTTATACCCGAACGTGGTAACCCCGCGGATAAAAAACTGGGCATTATCGGCACCCGGTTCACCGGTTGTCTGGTAAGAGATGATGCCCGGTATTTTCCCGGCCAAAGCAGAAGTGAGGTTGGAGGCAGGTTGTTTCAACTCGTCCGGTTTCACGGTTTCAATGGAAGAAATAACGCTCTCTTTCTTCTGAACACCAAAAGCCACCACCTGCACTTCCTCAAGTTCCGTTTCATCGGAATGAAGCGTTGTGTTAATTACACTTCCCTGTCCAACTACTTTTTCAACCGGGGTCTTCCCAATGAAGGAAAATAAAAGGGTATCCCCGACCGCAGCTTCCAGGGTGTACTCCCCGTTAACATCTGTTACGGTTCCGGAAGTGGTCCCTTTAATAGCAATGGAAACCCCGGGGAGGGGCATACCGTCATCATCATCCACAACTCCCGATATTGTTTTAGTTTGGGCAAACACCGCACAGTAAATTAATAACAAAAATGCAGTTCCAATAAATTTCAATTTCATATGATTAAATTGTTTATTTAAAAGGTATCATATGGAACTCACATGTATTTTAATCTTTCCCATGGGTGTAAATATTACATGCTCGTTTCATATAAAAAAGTTTGATTAAATAATTTGTTAAAATTCAGTTTTCTAAAACCTTCAGACCATCCGTCTGGATGTGAGCCATTCAACAGCTCCAACTAGAAAAACGTACTTCTTCCTTGTATTTTCATATTTTAAAAATTTAGCTTAATGTTTGTATTACAGTCAATTAAAAATGTTCAACATCACTTTTTAAAACAGGGTGCATAGAACTCCTTTTGAATTTTTTTTGTTGGCCTTTGTGTTGGAAAAATCATGCCCGTTTCATAATAGCTTCTTTAAGTTATTTGTAGTGATCTTTTCTGCTTATGACTTTGACGGCCCCAATATTAACCCGGGACGGGGATCTGCCGATTCCGGGGCGGTTGGGCTTATCTGACTAATAATGAACATTATATATCTTTTGTAAACTTCACTAAAAAATTATCCCTGGCATGAAATTTCTTTTTTCCACGCATCATCTCTGGAGAAATTTCCTCCTACCGATTAATTCTACTCCTGATCCCCAATTTTGGTGTTAAGGTACCTCCGCTCCTGGCGGAATTCTCAAGAAAATAGTTTGTCAGACAATTAAATCACAAAAATACAACTGCTACAATTTTTGATTAGTAAATATTGGCCATTGCCTGGCTTCAAAAAAATCACACTTAATAAAAAAAATATAATAAAATTTAATGTTTATAAAATATTTTAACATTTAAAGCCCTCAAATATAAAATTTCATCTTTTCAACACAAAAATTTTTTCAAAAAATATTATTTTTTTAGATGCTTCGAGATCTTTTTAAAATAATTTCCGAAAAATAAAGTCAAATCGCAATTTTTTCTCTGTTAAAACTTGTTGTTTGCAAATTTTTCACACCCTTTTCTTATGATTTTTTAGGACACGCCCCAGGGATTCTAAGAGCCGGTTTTATTATAATTTTCTCCCGCCCTCTGCCCCGGAAATCAAGGATCCCGGAGGAGGGAAATCTCCCAAAAAATTGAACCATTGAAAAACAAATAGTACATTTACAAATTACCTGAATTTAACCTTTTTCGGTTTCGACAGTCAAATAAAATTAGGCACGAAAGTTCAACCGTTAAATATCCATTCAATAAACGAAATCGTGGCAGCAAAAAAGATCTTCAAAATTTCCATTACCACCCTGCTGGCAGTGGTCCTGGCCGGGATAATTTTTTATCCGAAAATTAAACCCGTTTTTACATCCGCCGGAGGGGATGTTTCTCCGCCGGGCAGGCGCTCAATGAGCGGGGACCAGCCGCTTTATGCCAGTGGTTATCTACTGGTGCCTGCCAGGATGCATGAAATGGTTTACAGTACCGGCTCATTGTTGCCCGACGAAGAAGTGAATTTAGCTTTTGAAACCTCCGGGAAAGTGGTAGGCATCTATTTTGAAGAGGGAAGAAGCGTACAAAAAGGAAAATTGCTTGCAAAAATCAATGACAAACCCCTGCAGGCCCAGCTACTAAAACTCCGGGCACAAAAGGAACTGGTGAAAGAGCGGGAATACCGGCAGCGGCAATTGCTCGATCGCGATGCCATCAGCCGGGAAAGTTATGACCAGGTAGCCACTGAACTGCAATCCATTGAAGCCGACATTATGCTCATTGAAGCCCGCATTGCCGAGACCGAATTGCGGGCGCCCTTCGACGGAATTGTCGGGTTACGCATGATCTCCGAAGGTGCCTTTGCCACCACTCAAACCAATATTGTGCGCCTGGTAAAAACCCAACCCCTGAAAATTGAGTTTTCAATTCCTGAACGTTATGCCGGTGAAGTGGCCCCCGGGTTTCCGATCACCTTCACTATCGATGGACTCCCGAAATCCTTCGGGGCAAAAGTCTATGCCATCGATCCTAAAGTGAATATGGACACGCGGACCATTACCGTCCGGGCGCTGTATCCGAATACCAGGGAAGAACTTAAACCCGGCCGGTTTGCCAGCGTAAGGGCACGGCTTTCGGAAATTGAAAATGCCGTTTCCATTCCGACCGAAGCACTAATCGCCGAAATGTCGGGTAAAAAGGTCTTCATTCTCAAAAACGGTAAAGCCAAAGAGGTGCAGGTAGAAACCGGTCTGCGAACCGAATCGCACATTCAAATCCGCAAAGGACTGAGCTTTGGAGACACATTGCTGACCACCGCCATTCTTCAGCTCAGGGAAGGCATCCCTGTCCACCTCGACACCCTGGTTTCCAATCAATATTCTGTAAACGAAATACAATGAGTCTTTCATCGCTCAGCATCAAGCGCCCTGTACTGGCAACCGTCTTCTCCCTTGTTATCTTATTATTCGGGGGAATCGGAATGACTTTCCTGGGTGTCCGGGAGTTTCCCAGTGTCGATCCCCCCATCATCTCGGTCAGTACCTCCTACCCGGGTGCTAACTCCGATGTAATTGAATCCCAGATCACCGAACCCCTGGAGCAATCCATCAACGGCATTCCGGGGATCCGCTCCCTTACCAGCAGAAGCAGCCAGGGACGAAGCCGGATTACCGTGGAATTTGAACTTTCTGTGGACCTGGAAACAGCCGCCAACGATGTGCGCGACAAGGTTTCGCAGGCGCAGCGCTACTTGCCGCGCGACTGCGATCCACCAACCGTTTCCAAAGCCGATGCCGATGCCAGCCCTATTCTGATGGTAGCGGTGAAAAGCCCGAAACGTTCGCTGCTCGAACTTTCGGAAATTGCAGAACTCACTTTCAAGGAACAACTGCAAACCATTTCAGGAGTTAGTGCCGTGGGCATCTGGGGTGAAAAACGGTACTCCATGCGCATTTGGCTTGATCCGGCAAAACTGGCGGGCTATAAAATGACTCCCCTCGATGTCCGGAATGCCCTGATGCGCGAAAATGTGGAATTGCCGGCCGGAAGTATTGAAGGAAATACCACCGAGCTCACCATCCGAACCCTGGGACTGATGACCACCCCGGAAGAATTTAACAACCTCATCTTAAAACAGGAGGGCGGCCAGATCATCCGGGTGCGCGATATTGGACGGGCAGAGCTTGGCCCGGAGGACCTGCGGGGAATTATGAAGATGAATGACATCCCCATGGTGGCCACGGTGATCGTTCCCCAACCGGGGGCCAACCACATCGATATTGTGGACGATGTTTACGACCGGCTGGAGTTTATTAAAAAGGACCTTCCGGAGGATGTGGAAATTGAAATCGGATTCGACAATACCGATTACATCCGCTCATCCATCCGGGAAGTACAACTCACCATCTACCTTGCATTTTTCCTGGTAGTGGTGATCATCTTCTTTTTCCTGCGCGACTGGCGCACCACCATCATTCCCATGCTTGTGATCCCCATTGCACTGATCGGTTCATTTTTTATTATGTACCTGGCAGGATTCACGATTAATGTACTCACGCTGCTGGCAATTGTGCTGTCCATCGGATTGGTGGTGGACGATGCCATCGTAATGATGGAAAATATTTATGTAAAAATTGAACGGGGCATGTCGCCCCGGCAGGCCGGTCTGGAGGGCGCCAACGAAATTTTCTTTGCCATCATTGCCACCACCATTACACTGGTCGCTGTTTTCTTTCCGATTGTTTTTCTGGAAGGAATGACAGGAAGGCTGTTCCGGGAATTCAGTATTGTAATTGCCGGAGCGGTGATCATATCCTCGTTCGTTGCACTCACCTTTACCCCCATGCTTTCGACAAAATTGCTGAAATCGCGGCATAAACACAACCGTTTTTACAACTGGTCGGAAAAATACTTTGTGAAGCTCAACAATGTTTACAAAAATTCGCTTGAATCCTTCCTCAAGAAACGTTACATGCCATTATTCATGATTATCGGAGCAGGGTTTCTGATTCTGGCCCTGTGGAACCTGATCCCGGCAGAAATGGCACCACTGGAGGACCGCTCGAAATTTAATGTCAACATTACGCCACCGGAAGGCGCCACCTACGAATTCAATTACGATTATGTGGAAGATGTGGGAAAACTTGTCAAAAAAGAGGTTCCCGAGGCCAGCAATATAATAACCCTGGTTAGGGGTAGCTGGGCATTTGTAAGGGCCGCGCTGGTCAAACCCCACCAGCGCGAACGCTCCCAGCAGGAAATTGCCAGTGACCTTTCGGATGAACTCCGGAAAATGACCCGGGCAAGAACCGGTATCGTTCAGCAATCAACCTTTGGCGGCCGGCGGGCCCGTCAACCAATCCAGTACGTCTTACAAGCACCAACCATTGACCGGTTGCGGGAAATTTTGCCCGCTTTTATGGCAGCGGTGAACCAAAATCCCGTTTTTGTTCAGTCCGATGTCAACCTGAAATTCACCAAGCCGGAGCTTCAGATTGCGATCAACCGCGACAAAGCCAACCTGCTGGGTGTTTCCACACAAAATATCGGGCAGACCCTGCAGCTGGCACTCAGCGGCCAGCGGTTCGGTTATTTTATCATGAACGGGAAACAATACCAGATCCTGGGAGAACTGCCGCGTCAGGACCGGAACAAACCCCTTGACCTGAGATCCCTTTATGTACGGAACAACAAGGGTGAAATGATTCAGCTTGACAACTTTGTGACCCTGAAAGAGACCACGGCACCACCGGAGTTGTACCGGTACAACCGGTTTGTTTCAGCCACCATATCATCGAACCTCGCCAATGGAAAAACCATTAGCGAAGGCATTGAAGAGATGGATAAAATTGCGGCCCGTGTGCTGGATGACAGCTTCCGTACCGCTCTTGACGGTGACTCCAGGGATTTTATGGAAAGTTCTTCGAGCCTGATGTTCGCTTTTGTGCTGGCCATTGTACTCATTTTCCTGGTGCTTTCAGCGCAGTTCGAAAGCTTTAAAGATCCGTTTATTGTGATGATGACCGTGCCCCTGGCACTTACCGGGGCGCTCCTGTTTATGTGGTATTTTGGAATAACCATGAACATTTTCAGTCAGATCGGCATCATTATGCTGATTGGACTGGTTTCCAAAAACGGAATTCTGATCGTGGAGTTTGCCAACCAACGAAAAAATGCCGGTATGAACAAATTTGAGGCGATAAAATTTGCCTCGGCAGCCCGTTTCCGCCCCATCCTGATGACCAGCCTCTCGACCATTCTGGGCATTTTACCCCTGGCAATGGGGCTGGGCGAAGGTGCCCAGAGCCGTGTGGCCATGGGTACGGCAGTGGTGGGCGGACTGCTGATCGCTACATTCCTGACCTTATACGTTGTTCCGGGAATTTACCTGTTGGTTTCGAGTGAATCCAAAAACAGCAATGAAGATGAAGCGGACATGCTTTTGGCCGGCGAAAAAGGAAATGGGCCGGATTAAAGATGCGTTCCATGAAACCTTTGACAAAAAGATGATCGCCCTTCACATTTGATTGAATTATTAACCTTTAAATGACAGTATTCTTATGAAGGTTCACCTGAAAATATTGAAAAACCGTTCCGTGATCAAAAAATTCATGACGGCAGTGCTGGTACTGATTCTGCCCGGAGTAATTACAGGGCAGGAGATCTACGATCTTGAAAAATGCATCCAAACGGGACTAGGACAAAACTTTTCAGTTAAAGTGGCCCGGAACCGGGGAAAAATAGCGGAACAAAATTTTACGCGCGGCAATGCCGGTTTTTTACCATCCCTTACCAGCACCAACCGGCTGGGCGGAAATTTTTCCTCCACCACCCAAAACATGAACGACGGCTCAAAGAACCAGTCGAAAGGAATTCACAACACCACGGGGTCGGCGGCCATTAATGTCAGCATGACGCTTTTCGACGGATTAAATGTGCAAACAACCTATCAAAAACTCCGCGAATTAAAAGAGATGGGGGTACTGAATTCCCAAATGTCGATGGAAAATCTGGTGGCACAAATAATCGCGGAGTACTATTATTGCATTGAGCAGTTAAACTTCCAAAACAATATGGAATACGCCGTTTCCCTCTCGCGGGAGCGGGTACGGATTGACGAAGAGCGCTATCTGCTGGGGGCCTCCTCGAAGCTGGAACTACTGCAGTCCATCGTTTACCTGAATGCCGACAGCTCACGGCTGGCCAGGCAAAAAGAGGCCATTCTCGAATCGGAAATACGTCTGAAAAAACTGATGGCCCTTGAAAATCTGGAAGAAACGATCCGGTTAAAAGATTCTACCATCGTCTTTACCCCTGATCTCCAATACGCCGATTTGCTGGAGGCGACCCTCGAACGAAATACCAGCCTGCAAATGGCCCAAAAGAATCAGCGCATTTCAGAACTGGATTACAAAATCATTTCATCCCGTTCCTATCCCTACCTGAATTTCTCTTCGGGGTACAATTTTGCATACCGGGGGTACGGAACCGGAACGATCAGCGACTACGGAGAGCTGGCACTCAGCAATCAGCAAAGCGGAACCTTCCATTACGGGATCACCATGGGGGTGGACATTTTCGACGGCTACAACCAGCGACGGGAGGAAGCAAATGCGCGTATTGAAACAGAAAACAGGGCTTTTGCATTTCAGGAAGTCGAACAGGACATTAAAGCCGAACTGCTTACAATTTACTACGCGTATGAAAACAACCTCCGGGTGGTGCAAATGGAAGAACAAAATTTAGATGTGGCGCGTGAAAACCTTGAAATCGCCCTGGAACGTTACCGGCTGGGAGCCTTGTCGGGAATAGAACTCCGTGAGGTTCAGAAAAGCCTCCTTGATGCCGAAGAGCGGCTCATATCGGCCAAATACCAGACCAAACTGGCCGAGATCTCCCTGTTGCAGATCTCCGGAAAAATAATGGATTACATGTAAAAAGGCATCATAAAATATTTCCTTAAAAGCA
>JAGYMR010000199.1 GCA_018400515.1 Tangfeifania sp. | reverse complement strand
AGCAAAAAAGAGACCGGAAAGAAGGAAATCAAAAAAGGCAGGCACAAGGATGAGAAAAGCAGTTGAAATTTTTGTCAGATTTCCATTTTATGCGAACCTGATCATTGTATTTCTTTTGGTTGTGGGGGGGATTAGCCTGTTTTCAATGAAAAAGGCATTTTTTCCTGAACGGCCCTCGCACATGTTGTATGTAACCGTTTTTTATCCCGGGGCTTCGCCGGTGGAGATGGAAGAGGGCGTTACCTCGCGGATTGAGGAAGCGGTGCGGGCAATTCCCGGGATATACGAAATTAATTCCGTCTCATCCGAAAACAGTTCGCGTGTTTCCATCGAAATAGAACCGGGTTATGACATTGATGAGGCTTTAATTGAGGTAAAGAATGCGGTGGATGGCATTTCATCGTTTCCTACGGCTGCGGAGCGGCCCATTGTCTTCAAGCGCCGCACAACATCCCCTGCCAGCCGTTTAATGATCACGGGAGAAGTTGGCCTGTTGACCCTTAAGGACTATGCCCAGCAGATCGAGGAAGATTTTCTTGCGTCAGGGCATATCAGCCAGGTATCCATCTCCGGATATCCCTCCCTGGAAATTTCTGTGGAAGCACGTGAAGATGACCTTTTACGGTACGGGATTACATTTGATGCGTTGCAAAATGCCATTTCAATGAATAACCGTGACGTTTCCGGGGGGGAACTCCGCAGCCAGCAGGAGGAGATGCTGATCCGGTTGCGCTCCAGAAGTGCCGATCCGAATAAAATCGGGGACATTGTGGTCCGGGCGAATCCCGATGGCAGCCTGATCCGTATTCGCGATATAGCCACCGTAAAAAAACAGTTCTCCGACACGCCCAATAAAACCTTGTCCCGGGGAAATCCGGTTATTACGATCCGTGTGGATAAGTTGATCACCGAAGATCTCTCCGAAATTGACGCCTATGTCAAAGATTATGTCGCCGATTTTAACCGGAATAATTCCGGGGTGGAACTGTCGCTCAACCGTTCTTTTCTGGATATCCTGGGAAGCCGCCTGGAACTGCTTTACAGGAATGGCGGAACCGGGCTGATGCTTGTGGTGTTGGTTCTCGGGGTCATGCTGAGTACCCGCCTTTCTTTGTGGGTGGCCTGGGGAATCCCTGCCTCTTTTCTGGCCATGTTTATTGTGGCTAATTTAATGGGGATCACCATCAATATGATGTCCCTTTTCGGAATGATCCTGGTCATCGGTATCCTGGTGGATGACGGGATTGTGATTGGTGAAAATATTTTCCAGCATTTTGAGAAAGGAAAAAATCCCATGCGGGCAGCGGTCGATGGAACCGTTGAAGTCATTCCGGCGGTAGTCACCTCCATTTTTACCACTATTATTGCCTTTTCGCCCCTTATTTTCATTACAGGCCGGATGGAAATGATGTTTGAAATGGCTGTGATTGTGATTTTAAGCCTTTTCTTTTCGCTTTTCGAGGCATTCTTTGTCCTGCCAGCCCACCTTGGAAACGAACGTGTTTTGCATCCCAGGGTATTGCATTCAAGGGGAAGGGGATTCCGGAAATACACTGAAAGGTTTTTTACCTGGCTCCGGGATTATGCCTACGACCGGGTACTGAAATTGACCCTTCAGTGGCGCTATATTGTTATCGGAGTTCCCGCGGCCATGATTTTAATTACCGGAGGGCTTATTGGCGGACAACTGATCCGCACGACCTTTTTTCCCCGGATGGAGTTCGATTCATTTAACATCAATATTGCCTTTACGCCGGGATCGGGCGAAAAACAGACAATGGATTACCTGAACCGTTTTGACAGCATTGTGTGGGAGGTCAATGAGGAGTTAATGGCCGAATATGATCAAACTGCTGATATTATTGAAAACAGCATCGTGCGGCTTGGTTCCTCCTTCGACGGCCAGGAGAGTGGTGCCCATGCAGGAAATGTCTATGTCTCCCCCCGTGATTCGGAGGAAACAGGCATTAGCTCGTATGAAATTATTGAGCGGATCAGGGAAAAGATCGGTCCCGTTCCTGAAGCGGAAAAATATACCATTGGGGCACGCGGACGCTTTGGAGAGCCCGTATCCATCGGATTGCTTTCCCGAAATATTGAGGAACTGCAGCAGGCCAGGGATTATTTGATGACACGGCTGGAGGAGTTTCCCCAATTGAAAGATGTTGTAAATACCAATACCCTGGGGAAGCAGGAGATCCGGCTCAACCTGAAACCTCAGGCCTATATGCTTGGTTTTAATGAAGTATCCATTGCCAGCCAGGTCCGCCAGGGATTTTTCGGAGGACAGGCACAACGGTTGCAGGAAGGACGCGACGAACTGCGTATCTGGGTCCGCTACCCCGAAGAGGGGCGTGAACGGATCGGCCAATTGGAAAATATGAAAATTAAAACGCCCCGGGGAGAATTTCCGCTGAGTGAGTTGGTTGAATTTGAAATGAAAAGAGGACCTGTAAATATCAACCGTTTTAATGGCAGACGCGAGATCAGGGTGAATGCCGACCTGGTAGACCCCGATGCGTCGGTGACCGAAATCATGGACCAAATTCAGGTATCGGTGATTCCTGACATGAAATCGCGCTTTCCCGGGCTTGATTTTGAATACCAGGGGCAGCAGAAAGAGAGCAGCCGCAATATGGCTGATTTGAAGTTCCTCTTCCCGCTGGCTTTCCTGACCATTATTTTTATCCTGATGATCAATTTCAAATCATTCGAGCAACCGGTGATTATTTTGTTTATGGTGCCCATTGCCGTGCTGGGTTCCGTCTGGGGGCACGGAATTCACGGAAAGCCGCTGTCAATGTTAAGTTTGTGGGGCGTTGTTGCCCTTACGGGAGTGATCGTCAATGATGCGGTGGTGTTTCTGGCTAAATTCAATCTGCTTATCGAAAACGGGAAAAAGGTTAAAGATGCAATTATTGAAGCCGGGAAATCAAGGCTGAGGCCCATTATTTTAACCACTTTAACCACCTCTTTCGGGTTATATCCCCTCATTCTTGAAACAAGTTTCCAGGCACAGTTTCTTATTCCCATGGCCATTTCCCTTGTTTACGGGGTGGCGTTCGGAACCCTCTTTATCCTGCTCTTTTTCCCTTCCCTAATATTGATACTGAATGATATCCGCAGGGAATTGCGCCAGTTATGGCATGGGCGGAAATTCCAGCGGGAGGAGGTTGAAATAGCCTGGATCCATGCACAGCGAAAAATTGAACCCAATGGGGAGAAAACGGAAAACGGGTAAACCCGGGGATTTTGAATAAAAAGGACGGGTTTTTGCCTCCCCGGGCAAGGCGGAACACCCTGCTCCGTCCGGAAAGAATTTTTTTATTTCATAGAACCGGCTTCCCCGTCTAACGTTCGGAGGGGCTGGTTGAAAAAGAAATGACAGTAAAACCATGATACAAAGATTTTTTTTTCAGCGAAAGGCGATGTTTCTGCTTTTAGGGCTGGTGCTGGCCGGATTCACGCTGAGGGCCCAGGAACCCCTGAGTTTGGCAGCGGCTGTTTCAAAAGCCCTGGGAAACAATTACAGCATCCGAATGGCCCGCCTTCAGCAGCGCATTTCCGGTGTTCAGAACAACTGGGGCAACGCGGGCAGGTATCCCTATATTGATTTAACCCTCGGAGAGGACAATTCATGGACTGTGAATCAGGACGAAAATTTTGTCACCAACCGGTTTTCGGGCGGGGCCAGTGTCAGCTGGACGCTTTTTAACGGTTATTCGGTCCTGATTACCAAACAGCGCTTTGAAACGTTGGAAAAACTTTCAAAGAAGAATACCGCGGTGCTGGTGGAGGGAACCATACAATCGGTTATCCTTGCCTATTATGCTGTTTTACTCGAGAAAGAGAAGCTGGAGGTTTTCCGGGAAGTAACCGAATTGTCCGAAGACCGCTTTCGTCAGGCTGAAGATCGTAAAGCACTGGGCACCTATGTAACCTACGATGTGCTGCAGGCTAAAAATGCTTATCTTTCAGACCGTTCAGCCTGGCTGTTGCAGGAGGTGGCCTATAAAAACGCCCTGCGTGACCTGAATTACCTCATGGCTGAAGCAGAAAACTCCGCCTGGCAGCTTACCGGTGATTTTATGGCAGCGCCGGTCGATTATGCGCTGGATGACCTGAAAACAAAATTGTTCGAAAACAATAAAACGCTGCAAAATCAATACGTGAATCAGCGACTGCTTGAAAATGCCGTTGCTGCTGCAAAAAGCGATTTTTCCCCTGCCCTTCAGTTCCATGGAGGAGTCCGGGGAACTTCGGTCCGGAATGACTATTCAGAAAGGGGAGAAAATTGGAATAACTCAGCATATTTTTACGGTAACTTCACCCTCAGCTTCAACCTTTTCAGCGGGGGAAATCGTAAAAGAGCCCTTCAGATAGCCCGGATTGAGGAAGAAACAGGTCTTGTGGAGATCGACCAAATGCGCCACGACCTTTCAAACAGCCTGACCAAGTTATTTGAATATTACCTGGTGCGGAAAGAGTTGCTGACCGTGGCCGAAGAAAATCTGGAAGCGGCCCGGCTCAACCTGGAAATTTCCCGGGAAAAGTTTGATTCGGGAGCTATAAACTCTTTTAATTTCCGCGATGTGCAAAACATTTACCTCAATGCCTCCCTTCAAAAACTGGAGGCCATCTATGATTTTATCGATACACACACGGCGCTTTTGCGTATGACAGGAACCATCCTGCAGGAGTATGAATAGGGGAAGGGACAACCTTTCCCCCTTTCCCCTGTCCTCGCTCCCCGGTATAAAAGTCCGGATCTCTCTCCGCGGGAAGTTCCGGGCCTCAAGCATCCGGCAGTTGGGGTATTGTTATTCAATGGCCGAATTTTTTCAGGTGTGTTTCTTGTATTCACGGATCAGTAAAACGACAAATCCTCCGAATACAATTACACCTGCCAGCGAAGCCAGAAATCTCCATAAAACAAAATCCCCGGAAATCCCTTTCGTAAAAAAAACATGAAGGGTTTGGTAGAAAAATAAGCCATTGATAATCAGAGCTAAGAGTATCTTTTTCTTCATTCGGATAAAATTTTTTTTAATGATTATATTTCCGTCAAGCATCCATTATTTACATCATTTATTTCTAGGGCCCATGGAACGCGTATGAAATTTTAATTATCTCATTATTAGCATTTATTTTAACGGTATTCAATAGAATTCGCAAGCGAATTTTACCTCATTATTAGTGTCCATTTCAAAGGTATTTACCTCGTCATGAGTGTCTATTTTAACGGTACTCGATAGAATACGCAAGCGTATTTCGATAGAATGCTTTCGCATTTCATAATTTTTTGTGTTGTTCGCATCATGCTCGTTTCATCTGATTAAAATTATTGA
>JAGYMR010000198.1 GCA_018400515.1 Tangfeifania sp. | reverse complement strand
CTATCCTGCCATTATTCAGGGAGAGAACGGTGATCTTCATATTACTTATACGTATCACCGTAAAAAAGTGAAATATGTCCGGATAAACAGTAAAATGCTGGATTTATGAGTTAAAGGTGTTTTCAAATTTTTCTTTGAGAATATTTTTCACCTGATCCATTGAAATTTTTTCCCCTAATTCCTGCTGAATGGAAGTTACCCCGAAGGTAAGTCCGCAGGGATTGATGTAACTGAAATAGCGCAGATCGGTGTTCACATTCAGGGCAAAGCCGTGCATGGTAACGTAGCGGCTCACCCGAACACCGATTGCGCAGATCTTCCGGGCGCGGGAGGGATGATCTGCGTCGAGCCAAACGCCGGTGGCACCCTCCTTCCGGGCACCTTCGAGCCCAAACTCCGCAATGGTGGCAATGATGGCATCTTCCATTTTTTCGATGTATTGGCGCACGCCGATTTGAAAATATTCCAGGTCGATGATCGGGTACCCCACCATTTGTCCGGGACCGTGGTAGGTGATGTCACCTCCCCGGTTGATTTTATAATAGGTGGCCTCGATTTTTTTTAGCAAATCACTGTGAGCCAAAAGGTTTTTTTCATCTCCGCTTTTGCCGAGCGTGTAAACATGGGGGTGTTCCACCAACAAAAAGTAGTTTTGGGGGGAAGGTGCTTTTTCCCTCTTTTTTTCATCCACGATTCGTGAGAGCAGCTCTTCCTGCAGGTCCCAGCACTCCTTATAATCTTTCAGGCCCGTATCGATAAAATTGAATTTTGCCACAGCATCCGTTTTAAATGATCTATTATGATCTCAGGTACCGGAGATACTCCTGTACCGGAGAATTATTTCAGGCATTAACATGTTTTTCTGCACGATAAGAACTCCTTACCAGCGGGGAACTTTCCACAAACGAAAAGCCTTTTTCCAGGCCAATTTCCCGGTACTCCGCAAACTGCTCCGGCGGAATAAATGCGTCCACAGGCATGTGGCGGGAGGAGGGGGCCAGGTATTGCCCGATGGTCATTACTTTGCAGCCCGCCGCAAGCAGGTCGTCCATGGTTTGCAACACCTCTTCGCGGGTTTCGCCCAACCCTAACATAATGCCCGATTTCGCTACTTTATGGTTTTGAGCGATGTACCTGACCACCTCCAGACTCCGCCGGTATTTCGCTGCCGAACGGATGGAGGGTGTCAGCCGCTCCACGGTTTCAAGGTTGTGGGAAACGACCTCCGGACCAGCATCGATCACCTGCCGGATCAGGGATTTTTCCCCCCTGAAATCGGGAATGAGCACCTCAATTTTTGTTTCCGGGTTGAGGCGCTTTACTTCCCGGATGGTCCGGGCCCAGATCCCCGCACCCTGGTCATCCAGGTCATCCCGGTCAACCGAGGTAATTACACAATGTTTTACACCCATGATCCGGACCGATTCAGCCAGTTTTTCAGGCTCTTTTTCATCCGGAGGAAGGGGTTTCCCGGTTTTAACACCACAAAATTTGCAGCTCCGGGTACAGATATCCCCTAAAATCATAAAAGTGGCCGTTCCCCTGTTCCAGCACTCACCAATGTTGGGGCATTTTCCACTGGTACAAATGGTATGCAGTCCGTTCTTTTCAACCAGATTCTTGACTTTCGAATAATTTTCGCCTTTGGGCATTTTCATCTTCATCCACCGGGGCAAGCGCTGCCGCTCTTTCATCTCCTGGGCCATATCAAAAAAATTTATTGCAAAAATAAATTTAAAAATTTAAAGTAAAAAGTAACGGGAAATCCATTATTCGTTTTTCCATGTTATTTTTGTAGTATTGCAAAAGTGAAGCGGAAAGCCAAAAATCATTGATTATGCGGCAGAGCGGCTGTAATCCGGCAAAAATGCATGAGTTACTGCAAAAAGTCATTACGTTTAAGCATGTGAAAAACTGCCGGCATTCCACGCACCGGCGGAAAAAGTAAAAAAAGTTTGAAGAAAAAAACCTTACATATCATCTTGTTATTGGTCTTTAGTCTGAATGTTGTTTATGCTCAAAACCGGCAAAAAGAGATTCAGACCAATTCAAAACTGGCCGTTGGTCATTTCAACGAAAAAGATTTTGAAAAAGCGGCCCCCTTGTTCCTGGAAGTTTATAAACTTTCGCGGAACAGTTACTATTTCAGGATGTACATTCGTTCCATGATCGAACTGGAAAAGTATGAGGAGGCCAAAGCGCAGATTGAAAAAGAGATCGGCCAGTCCCGCGGAATATCGAGAATTCCCTTTTTGATCCACTGGGGGTACATTTTGAAGTTACAGGAAAAACCCACCGAATCCGGGGAAAAATACAACCGTGCCCTGGAGATGATTGACCCCAATGCCGGGAGCATTCATCTGGCGGCCCGCACCTTTCTGAATTGGGGAGAATATGAATGGGCCGGGAAGGTTTATATGAAAGGCCGGGAAACACTGGAAGAGGAGGATTTCAGTTATGAGATGGCCCGGGTGTATTTATACTTGCGCAATTACGATAAAATGCTTGAAGAGTACCTGAACGTGATTCGTGAAGATACCAAAATGCTTTCCCGGGTGCAGAGCAATCTTTCTTCCGCTTTGCGGCTCGACGTGGACGGTGGACTCCGGGAACAGTTCCGGACCCGCATATTAAAACGCATTCAGGCAGAACCCAATGTCATTGCCTACAACCGGCTGATGATCTGGTTCCTCCTTCAGGAAAAGCAGTTTTCAGCTGCCTTAAGGCAGTCCGTTTCCCTCGACCGGAGAACTGGAAACGAACACCAACAGATCTACCAGCTGGGGCAAATGGCGCTGAATAACAAGCAATATTCCGACGCCGTGAAAGCCTTCAAATATGTCATGGGAAAAGGAAGGGAGGAGAATCCTTTTTATAGCCAGGCTTATGCCGGAAACATTCACGCCTCCTACCTGGAGTATATTAATAACCCGGAAGAGAATGCCAAGGGGAAGGCCCTGGCCCATAGGTTTGAAGAGGGGCTGGAATTTTTAGGTTATACCCCGGCCACCCTGGATCTGATCCGGGAATATGCCCACCTGCAGGCATTTTATCTCGATGAAACGGGGGAAGCCATTGCTGTTTTGGAAAAAGGCCTTGAAATGCCCCGGCTGAAACCGGAACAATCGGGCCGGCTCAAAACAGAGATGGCCGATATCTACCTTTATGCCAATGATCCCTGGGAGGCCACTTTGCTCTATTCACAGGTCATTGAAGCAAACAAAAACAATGCTCTGGGCGATGAGGTGAAAATGAAGAAAGCCCGGCTGGGGTACTATACTGGCAATTTCAGCTGGGCCAAAGCACAGCTGGATGTTTTGAAAGCCAGTACATCCAAACTGATTGCAAATGATGCCATGGAGTTGTCCATGCTGATCGGCAATAATATGAACCTTGACACCACGGCGGTGCCCCTGGAGATGTTTTCCCGGGCCGACCTGTTGTTCTTCCGGGAGAAAGATTCTCTGGCCCTGGTGACCCTTGATTCCATTGCGAAGAATTATCCCTACCATACCCTGGTGGATGATATTCTTTTCCGGAAATCAAAAATTGAAGTGAACCGGAACAATTACGAAACAGCAGCGAAATACCTGCAACAGATACGAAGCGATTTCAGCTATGAACTTTTGGCGGACGATGCGCTTTTCATGCTGGCAGAACTGAAGAATTACCATTTGGGAGAAAAGGAGGAGGCCAAAGCATTGTACAAGGAGATGCTGACCAGCCATCCCGGCAGCGTTTTTATTGAAGAATCGAGGGAAAAATTCCGAGAATTGCGGGAGATGTACCCGGATGAAACGTCTGTTCCCGAAAAAAAATTTTTATTGGAAGAGGAGCCCCCACCCGATGAGATCAACTGAAAAAGCATACCTCTATGCCGCACTGGCTGTCCTTTTCTGGTCAACCGTGGCCACTGCCTTTAAAATTGCCCTGCGAGCACTGGATTTTTTGCAGCTCATCTTTTATGCCTCGGCCGTGACGGTCCTGGTTTTTTTTGCCCTGTTACTTGTCCGGAGACAGCTGGGGCTGATCTTCCGACAATCGCGCCGGGATCTTCTGAATTCCATGTTCCTGGGGGCCTTCAATCCGCTGCTTTATTACCTGGTGCTGTTTAAGGCCTACTCCCTGTTGCCCGCCCAGCTGGCCCAGCCCCTGAACATGGTGTGGCCCATTGTTCTGTCCCTGCTTTCTGTTCCGCTGTTGGGACAAAAGATCGGGAAACTTAGCATTGGCGCTCTTTTTATTAGTTTTGTGGGAGTGGTTTTTATATCCTCCCAGGGAGGGATCCGGGGCTTTGAGCAGACCAATTTCTGGGGTGTTTTTCTGGCACTGGGCAGTTCCCTGTTATGGTCGCTTTACTGGATTTTTAATGCTCGCGACAGAAGGGACCCGGTCATTAAACTGTTTTTGAACTTCTTTTTCGGGCTGGTTTACCTTACCATTGCTGTATTTCTGTTTTCTGATTTCCGGGTAGAAACAGGAAACAGCTTTTTTGCCGCTGTTTATGTAGGCATCTTTGAAGTGGGCATTACCTATGTGCTGTGGCTAAAAGCCATGCATTACAGCACCAACAATGCGAAAATCGGGAACCTGGTCTTTCTGGCTCCCTTTATTTCCCTCATTTTTATCCGGTATATTTTGAAGGAATCGCTTTTCGTTACTACTTTTATCGGACTGGTATTTATTGTTACCGGCATTTTTGTGCAGCAACTGGATCGAAAAAAGCAATGATTTTTTATGGAATCCAAATCATGGAAAATATTGGGCATTGACCCCGGGACCACGGTCACCGGCTACGGACTGGTGGAAATCAGGGATAAACAGCCGCATATTTTAAACATGGGCACGCTGATTCCGGGCAAATTTGCCGATCATTACCAGCGGTTAAAACACTTGCACGAGCGGTCACTGCAATTAATCGAACACTACCGCCCGGATGTCATGGCCATTGAGGCCCCCTTTTACGGCAAAAATGTCCAGTCGATGCTGAAACTTGGTCGTGGCCAGGGGGTTATTATGGCTGCCGCGCTGCATTTTTCGGTGCCGATCCGGGAATACGCCCCCTTGCTGGTCAAGCAGTCGATTACCGGAATGGGGCGTGCCTCCAAAGAGCAGGTAGCCTATTTTTTACAGAAAGTTTATCACCTGAAGGACCTCGGGGATTGGCTGGATGCCACCGATGCCGTGGCTGTAGCCATCTGCCACTTTATCCAGCAGGGAAAACCGCAAAAATCCAACGATTATAAAAGCTGGAGCGACTTTGTGAAAAAGAATCCGGGAAGGATAAAATAAGGGAACCCCTGAAACGAGCATGAACTTTTTAAAACAAAAATTTACAAAAAAGAATGTTTGAAAAAAATTCATGAGAGAACGGAGGGATTACATCTGTTCTCAAATTTTTAGTTGATTTATTTTCAAACAATTATAAAATTTTAAACCAATGAAGCATTTATGGCTGATAAATATATTAATGATTTTTCTAATGGGGTGT
>JAGYMR010000197.1 GCA_018400515.1 Tangfeifania sp. | reverse complement strand
CAATAAAATTAAATTTAATGATTGCATTTCAGTCAAGTTTATATTTCTAACATCTATTTTAAACAGGGCCCATGGAACTCGCATGAAATTTTATTTATCACCTTTTGTGATCTCCTGAACATGCTCGTTTCATGCGATAAAAATGGTTCGTTTTCAAAGGTGTCGTATAGAACTCGCATGTATTTTAATCACACCTCTGGTTGTGAATGTTTTACATGCTCGTTTCTAATCCGTTATTTTACCTCATTTAAATAAAAGAAAGTAGCATTCAATTATGAGTTCAGAAACAACAAAGACATACCCGAGACCTGACAATGTTCAGCCGGTATGGAAAAAAATAACCGTAGAATCACAGCTGCCCGAAAATTTATACCCCTTACGTGAATTGTCGAAAAACCTTTGGTGGGTTTGGAACACCGAAGCCCGGGAGGTATTTCAGATGATCGACAAGGATTTATGGGAAGGGTGTGAGCACAACCCGGTGGTCTTACTCGATGAAGTAAGTTATAACCGCTTCGAGGCGCTGGAAAATGATGCCGGCTTCATGGCTAAGATGCACAAAGTGTACGAGGAATTCACCGACTACATGGATGAGCGAAAAGAGCTGGGTAGCCCCCATATTGCCTATTTCAGCATGGAATACGGACTGCACGACTCCCTGAAAATATTCTCGGGAGGACTGGGCATGCTTGCCGGGGATTACCTTAAAGAAGCCAGCGACATGAAATCCAACCTGATCGGGGTGGGACTTCTTTACCGCTACGGATATTTTAAACAAACCCTCAACCTCCACGGGGAGCAAATGGCCAATTACGAGTTCCAGGATTTTTCCAAAATCCCGGTAAACCCGGTGCTCGACGAGAAAGGAGAGTGGCTGAAAATTGCCGTTGATTACCCCGGACGGAAGCTCATTGCCAAAATCTGGCAGGTGAATATCGGTTCGGTGAAGCTATTCCTCCTCGACGCTGACCACGCCGAAAATCAGGAACAGGACCGTTCAGTGACCCACCATTTGTATGGAGGGGACAATGAAAACCGTTTAAAACAGGAGATCCTTCTGGGCATCGGGGGAATTAAAGCCTTAAGGAAGCTCGGGTATGATGCCGAAATTTACCATTGCAATGAGGGACACTCCGCCTTTATCGGCCTGGAGCGGATTGCCAATATCATGAATGAAAAAGGCCTGAGTTTCCACGAGGCCAAAGAGGTCATCCGTGCCTCCACCATTTTTACCACACACACACCGGTGCCGGCCGGACATGATTCCTTCCATAACGATCTGTTTAAATATTACATGGAGGGATACCAAACCAAAATCAGACTCAACTGGAATGATTTTGACCTCCTGGGAAAAGCAAACCCCGGCGAAGACCACTTCAACATGAGCTACCTGGCCTGTAACCTGTCCCAGGGAATCAACGGGGTCAGCAAACTTCACGGAGATGTGAGTAAATCCGTTTTAAAATCCCTCTTCCAGGGATTTCTGGAGGAAGAACTGGAAATCGGGTATGTAACAAACGGGGTGCATTACGCTTCATGGACCGCCCCCGAATGGAAAAATATCCATAAAGAGTTTTTTGGCAGTGAATTTCCCCGAAACCAGCTCGACTTTAAAATCTGGGATAATATCTACCAAATTCCCGAAGAGCGGATCTGGAATCTGCGAAAAAACCTCCGCTCAAACCTGATCAACTACATCAAAGAGCGTTTTTCCGACAACTGGATCAAACGAAATGAGAACCCCCAGCTCATATCTGAAGTCACCGGTAAACTGAATCCGGATGCTTTAACCATCGGCTTTGCACGCCGATTTGCCACGTATAAAAGAGGGTATCTCCTTTTCAGAAACCTGGAGCGTTTATCAAAAATCGTCAATAATCCCGAAAAACCGGTTCAGTTTATTTTTGCCGGCAAGGCGCACCCGGCCGATAAAGCAGGGCAGGATCTGATCAAACACATCGTTGAGATCTCCAAACGTCCCGAATTCAGGGGAAAGATCCTGTTTGTTCAAAACTACGACATCCACCTGGCAAAAACATTAATCCAGGGAGTCGACGTCTGGCTGAACACGCCTACCCGGCCCCTGGAAGCTTCAGGAACAAGTGGACAAAAAGGAGTAATGAACGGCGTACTCAACTTCTCCGTACTCGACGGCTGGTGGGTGGAAGGGTACCAAGAAAATGCCGGCTGGGCACTGCCTGCTGAACGCACCTACGAAGTGCAGGACTTTCAGGATGAACTGGATGCCGAAACCATCTACAACCTCCTTGAAGAGGAGATCATTCCCGCTTTTTACAGCCGGAATGAAAAAGACATCCCTGCCGAATGGATCGAACTGATAAAAAATACCATCGCCCAGATAGCTCCTAAATTTACCACCGGCCGAATGATGCAGGACTATTTTACCCGGTACTATCGCCCGCAGTATGACCGCTCGCAAAAAATGGCGAAGAATAATTTCCAGTGGGCCAAAGAGATGGCCGAATGGAAATTCAGGGTCAGCTCCGTCTGGAATAAAATCGAGATCAAACGCATGGAAACAGCTAACGGCGACAAAAGCGCCATGAAAATCGGGAAAGAGTACCCCTTCCGTGTGGAAGTCGATCTAAAAGGGCTCTCCTGCAATGAAGTCGGCCTCGAACTGGTAATCACCCAACCCGAAAATGAACACCCCTCCAAAATATTTGAAACCCATAATTTTGAGGTGGAAGAGTGCAACGGAAACCGCTGCTGTTTTAAACTGAATTTCCGTCCCCTCCATCCGGGATCTTTCAACTACGGGCTCCGGCTCTATCCAAAAAACGAAGGATTGCCCCACCGACAAGATTTCAAATACGTTAAATGGCTATAAAAATCCGCTCTTATGAACCGAAAAAAATCCATCGGGAAAAAAATCAAACAATTCCGTGATTTCAGGCAAATTTCGCGCGATGACCTGGCAATGAATGCCAACCTCGATCCGGGACAAATTGAACAGATTGAAGAAAAAGGGGTCATGCCCTCCCTGGGCCACCTCATCAAAATTTCAAGGGCTCTGGGGGTGCGTATCGGTACGTTTCTCGATGACCAGGAACACGTGGGGCCGGTAATCGTAAAAGCCGGTGAAGAGAAAAAAAGCCTGAGTTTCTCCACCAAAAACGAAACAACGAGGGAACACCTGAATTTTTTCTCCCTTGCACAGGATAAGGCCGGCAGGCACATGGAGCCCTTCATTGTGGAAATTGAACCCTCCCGGGAATCCGACTACAAACTTTCCACCCATGAAGGCGAAGAGTTCATCTACGTGCTTGAAGGAAGTGTTGAGATCAATTATGGAAAAGACCTTTTCAGGATCGATCAGGGCGATACCATCTACCTGGATTCAGTTGTTCCGCATAACGTGCATGCAGCTGCCGAGCAACCCGCAAAAATCCTGGCGGTTGTCTATACCCCGGTCTGATCATTAATTTTTAACCTGAACAAAAATCCATGCAGTTACTTGATTACACCCTTGGCCAACTCCTGGAGAAATGGGCATTTGAAACCCCGGAAAAAGAATTTATTGTATACCCCGACCGGGATTTGCGTTTTACGTATAAAGAATTTAACCAGCGGGTGAATACTCTGGCAAAAGGATTGCTTTACATCGGGATAAAACCCGGCGATAAAGTGGGAATCTGGGCCAACAATGTCCCCGACTGGACAACCGTGATGTTTGCCACAGCCAAGATCGGAGCTATCCTTGTGACCATCAATACCAATTACAAACTGTCGGAACTGGAATACCTGCTGGAAAATGCCGACATCCAGACCCTTTTTCTGGTCGACGGATACCGGGACAGCGATTATGTCGAAATGGTCTTTGAGCTGGTTCCGGAATTGAAAGAACACCCGCGGGGAAAATTAAAGAGTGCCAAATTCCCGGAGCTGAAAAATGTGGCATTCATCGGTCAGCAAAAACACCGGGGGATGTACAATATCACCGAACTTTTGCTGCTGGGCAACCATGTGGACGATTTCGAACTGGAGAGCATCGGGGAGCAACTGGATGGCCACGATGTAATAAACATGCAGTACACTTCCGGAACCACCGGATTCCCTAAAGGGGTCATGCTTTCACACCACAACATCATAAACAACGGGTATGCTACCGCGCAGTGTATGAAAATCACTCCCGATGACCGGTTGCTAATCTGTGTCCCCCTGTTTCATTGCTTCGGCAGTGTCCTGGCCGTATGCACCATGTTAAGCCACGGAGCCACCATGGTCTTTACAGAAGATTTCGACCCGCTGATGGTCCTTGCATCGGTTCAGAAAGAAAAATGCACGGCACTGCACGGTGTTCCCACCATGTTCATTGCAGAACTCAACCATCCCATGTTCAACATGTTCGATTTAAGCTCCCTGCGAACCGGCATTATGGCCGGATCCCTCTGCCCCATCGAAACGATGAAACAGGTGATGACAAAAATGAACATGAAGGATGTAATCATCGTTTACGGACAAACCGAATCTTCCCCCGGTATGACGGCCACACGAACACACAACTCGCCGGAAGTCCGGTCCACCACCGTCGGATTCGAATATCCCAACGTGGAGGTAAAAGTGGTGAACCCCGATACAGGTGAAGCGTGTGCCGTGGAGGAACAGGGCGAAATTTGCTGCCGGGGATACAACGTCATGAAAGGGTATTACAAAAATCCGGAAGCCACCCGGAAAGCCATCGACAACGAAGGCTGGCTGCATTCGGGCGATCTGGCCGTCAAAACCAACGATGGTTTCTACCGCATTACCGGCCGCATTAAAGACATGATCATTCGGGGCGGAGAAAACATTTACCCCCGGGAGATCGAAAATTACCTCTACAGACTGCCCCAGGTGGAAGCCGTTGAAGTGGCCGGGATCCCAAGCCCCAAATACGGGGAGGAGGTCGGCGCCTTTATAAAAGTAAAAAAAGGCCAGCAACTTTCCGAAGCAGATGTTTTCGATTTCTGCCGGGGAAAAATTGCACGGTTCAAAACACCCAAATATATTTTCTTCGTCGATTCATTCCCCATGACCGCCAGCGGGAAGATCCAAAAATATAAACTCAGTGAACTGGGAAAGAAATGGTGTACGGAAAAAGGAATCGAAATCAAATAGTAATTCACTCGTTACCATGGCAAAATACAAACGTATCCTCCTGAAATTAAGCGGTGAGTCCCTGATGGGAAACCAGAAATACGGCATCGATGAAACCCGCCTGAACGAATATGCCCTTCAGATCGCAGATCTGGCAACCATGGGGGTCCAAACCGCCATCGTCATCGGGGGCGGTAACATCTTCCGCGGATTGAGCGGTTCCTCCAAAGGGTATGACCGGGTAAAAGGAGACCAAATGGGCATGCTGGCTACCGTAATTAACAGCCTGGCTCTTGGTTCAGCCCTTAACAGCCTGGGAAAAAAAGCCACCGTTTTTACCTCCATCCGCATGGAACCCGTGGGAACATTCTATACCAGGGAAAAAGCCACCGAATCGCTGAGTAAAGGAGAAATCGT
>JAGYMR010000196.1 GCA_018400515.1 Tangfeifania sp. | reverse complement strand
ACTGCAGGAAAAGATCGACCAGGTGGCCGAAGACTTTGACGATAACTTTACCGTCACGGTCAACCGCGTCGATCTGCAGCAGATCGCCAACCAGTTCATGGAACTCCAGGTGAGAGGCAGCGGGGGCACGAACCGGCTGCGGAATATCGTGGATCAGGAGATCGCTGCCGAATTTGAGAACATCGACGGAATTGCCTCTGTCAACGTGTTCGGGGGAAAGGAACGTTCCATCGAGGTAACTTACGATAAAGAGGCCTGTGAGGCTTACGACATCACCCCCTTCCAGATCAGGAACGCCATCTCTCAAAACGCGGCCAACCGGACCTTTGCCGGGTACCTGCACGATGCCCAAAAACAGTATTTTGTCCATGTGACCGCCGAATATGAAACCGTAACCGATATTGAAAACATCGTTCTGGCGGAAGGACCGGTATTCCTGAAAGATGTGGCCGATGTATATTTTGGCGTGAAGGAGGAGGAGACCATCAGCCGCGTAAATGGCCTGGATGCCGTATCCATGATGCTGGTAAGCGATTCCCAGGCCAACCTCATCGAACTCTCGGAAGAGGTTCAGAAACACATTGCCGAAATCAATGAAAAGCTGGCTTCCAAAGATGTGGAAGTGGTGGTGCAGACCAACACGGCCGAAACAATGGAGAAAAACATCGACCAGATTATCAATCTGGCGCTGGTGGGGGGTTTGCTGGCCATTTTTGTGCTATGGATATTCCTGAAAAACCTGCGGATCGTCTCCATCATTGCCCTGGCCATCCCGGTTTCGGTTTTCACCGCCTTCAACCTGTTTTATGCTTTCAACATATCGATTAACAGCCTCACGCTTGTCGGACTCGTGCTGGCCATCGGAATGCTGCTCGACAACAGCGTGGTGGTGCTGGAAAATATCTACCGCCTGTCAGGAAAACACTTTGGCCCCGACAAGGCAGTGACCCAGGGCACATCGGAGGTTTGGCGCTCGATCATTGCTGCCACGCTGACAACCATTACCGTCTTCCTCCCTTTTCTGTTCTCTGCCGAGTACATGATCAAACTGTTGGGGAACCATGTGGGTGTCTCCATCATCTCCACCCTGACCGTCTCCCTTTTCGTGGCGCTCCTGCTGATCCCCATGGCCGCCCATTTTCTGTTGAAAAGGAAAACTTCGCACAACATTTTCTATGAGAAGGTTACAACAAATAACCGGATCCTTCAGGTTTATGTATTGCTGCTGAAAACCACGATGCGGTCACCTGCCGCCACAGTGGTGGGAGCCATCGTCCTGTTTTTTATCACCATTTTTATTGCCCTGGGGATCAGTGTGAATACGCTCGAGGAGGTGGAAGAGGACCGGTTTTCAGTGTATGTAACCATGCCGACAGGGGCAACCCTGGAGGCCACCGACCAGGTGGTTTCCGATGTGGAGAGCCGCCTGGAGGAGATCGAAGAGCGCAAGGATGTCATTTCCAACATCCAGGAGGAGGAAGCCATCATCACGGTACAGCTGCAGGAAGACTTTCAGGACATTAACGACCGCTCCCTGGGGGAAATTAAATCGAAAGTGGAGGACCTGGTAAACAATATTTCCAAAGGGGAGATCAGCCTCACGGCACCAGCCTCCAGTTCAAGATTCGGCGGCAGAGGCGGCGGCTCCGGAATGGAAAACTTCGGCCGGTTTCTGGGCATCGGTACCAACCGTGAACGGGTGGTGATCAAAGGAGAAAATTTTGAGGTGATGAAAGGGGTGGCCGAAGACGTGGAATACTACATCGAAAACCTGGAATCCATCCGGAGTGCTAATGTCAGTGTCTCGGGCAACAGACCCGAGTTGCACCTCTACTTTAACCAGCGGCTGCTGACCGAATTCGGCATTAGCCTGAACAGCATCGCATCTGAACTGGGCACCTTTTCGAACGAATTTACTTCGGGCATCCAGTTTAAACAAGGCACCGAAGAGTACGAGATCATCGTGAAAGGGGACCTTCCCGAAGAGAAGGAAAATACGGAGAAAACCTTCGATGACCTGCAAAATCTGAAAATAAGCAGCAACCAGGGCAGTGTTCACGATTTACAGGATATCTCTGAGCTGGTTTATTCGGACGGAATCGCCAGCATTAACCGGGTGAATCAGGAAAAACAGATCGAGATCTTTTACCGGTTTGTGGCAGAGGCGGAACAGTCCAAAGACCTCCTGGAAACCTATCGCCTCGAAATCGATGAGATTGTCAGCAACTATAAAATCCCTCCGGGAGTGGCCATTGAGGTAATCCACGAGGAGGACCAGTATTCGGAGTTCTATTTCCTCATTGCGGCCGCTTTCATTCTGATCCTGATGATCCTGGCCTCGGTTTTTGAATCGCTGAGCACTCCCGTGGTATTGATGTTCTCGGTGCCACTGGCAGCCATTGGTTCGTTCCTGGCACTGATCTTTACCGGCAACAGTCTGTTTAATGCCAACACCCTCACCGGTTTTATCATCCTGCTGGGAGTGGTGGTCAATAACGGAATAATCCTGATCGATTTTACCAACATCCTGCGCAAGCGGGGATACCGGAAATCCCGGGCATTGATCACGGCCGGCCTTTCGCGGGTCCGTCCGATACTGATTACGGCCATAACGACCATTGTGGCCATGATGCCCCTGGCAATGGGTCAATCGGAATATGTGGGCGCCATTGGTGCACCCTTTGCCATTACTGTCATCGGAGGCCTGTCCGTCAGCACTCTGCTGACCCTGATTTTTGTGCCCACCCTCTATTTTGGCCTCGAAAATGCCATTAACTGGATGAAATCACTGCACTGGACACTAAAAGCGGCACAGCTGCTCCTTTTCACTGCCGCCGCTGCACTGATCTATTTCGAAGTGGATGCCTTCATCTGGAAACTGCTGGGATTCATGCTAATCACCATTCTGATCCCCGGGGTTACCGCCTTTATTCTTACCAGTCTGCGCCAGGCCAGTTCTAAAGTGATCGACGAAAATGAGCCCATCCGGATCGTCATTCGCAAACTGGTCAAAATATATGACCGCGACAGCCGGTTCGTCCGTGAATGGAAATCGGGAATAAAAATCCGGGAAAGAGCTGGACTGCTTAAAGATTACAGAAAGGTTCGCGATTTTTACGACCTCATCTGGCAGGTCCCGCTTTTCGGGTTTCTTATATATTTTACCTTTTTTTACCTCGAAAGCAACGGATGGATGTGGATCATGAGCCATATCATCTTCTTCTTCCTTTTCCTGATCTACCTTCCGCTTGCCGGGATCCTGAAAAACAGGTACGGTGCCACCCGGAATCCTGTTTTTCTGAAAATAAAACGCATCACGTATAATCTCATATACTGGGGGGTTCCGGCGCTGTTCCTTTTTATTTTCTTTTTGCGCTGGGAAAATACGGGAATGGTCATTTTTGTAGGGGTGGTCTGGCTGCTGCTCCTGGTAATTTACAGCTCATCGGAATACGTGCACAACAAGAAGCTCAACATTGCCCGCATCGGAGGCCGGTTAGGGGGCTTCCGCCGGGGCTATTTCACGCTGATCAGGCAGATCCCGGTGATCGGAAAACGTAAAGTTCCTTTCCGGGCACTGAATGGGGTCTCCCTGGAGATAAAAACCGGTATGTTCGGACTGCTGGGTCCCAACGGTGCAGGAAAATCGACCATGATGCGGATTATTTGCGGGATCCTCGAACAGAGCTACGGAAAGATCTGGATCAACGGAATGGACACCCAGAAAAACCGGGAAGAGCTTCAGGGGCTTATCGGCTATCTGCCCCAGGCCTTTGGAACTTACGAAAATATGTCCGCCTGGGAATTTCTCGACTATCAATCCATCCTGAAAGGAATTCGGGATGCAAATCTGAGAAATGAACGCATCGCTTATGTCCTTAAAAACGTTCATATGTACGACCGGAAAGATGATAAAATCGGTTCTTTCTCCGGCGGGATGAAACAGCGGATCGGTATTGCCCAGATCCTCCTGAACCTGCCGCGCATCCTGGTCGTCGATGAACCCACTGCCGGACTCGACCCCCGCGAGCGGATCCGTTTCCGGAATCTGCTGGTGGAGCTGAGCCGGGAGCGGATCGTTATCTTCTCCACGCACATCATCGAAGATATTTCCAGCTCCTGTAACCAGGTGGCTGTCATTAACCGCGGCGACCTGAAATATTTTGGAACGCCGAACGAGATGGTCCGGATGGGGGAAAACTTTGTCTGGCAAATGACCCTGCCTGCCGCCGAATTCGACCAATTTGCAAATAAACAGCTCATTGTCCATCACATGCGCGAAGGGGAAAACATTAAAGTAAGGCTGTTAGCCAAGGAAAAACCATCGGAAGAGGCCGTTAATGTCTCTCCCCATCTCGAGGATTCCTATTTGTGCTTATTAAAAGATTTTGTATGAAACGAGCATGTAAAATGCTCACAACCAGGAAAATAATCAAAAAACTTGCGCGTTCCATACGATCCCTTTAAAAATGAAAAACTTTAATCGTATGACAACAGAAAAAACGAACCGCACATGAAAACGATCGCATTGAAAAATCCGCTCATAAACCTGATGAAAATGGTGAAGTACAACCTGAAGATCATTTTTGCCAACCGGTTTATCTGGTTTCTGCTGGCTGCCTTTGCCTTTTTCCTGTTTTTTGCCATCCAGACGGTTTGGAACAGGGGTACATTAAATGAGGGAACCGTCTATAGCCTGCTCATTTTTCCGGGCATTCTGCTCATCTTCTACCCCACCGTCTTTGGCATTCAGAACGATAACGATTCCAGCATGCTGGAAATCCTTTTCGGGATTCCCAATTACCGCTATAAAGTCTGGTTGGTACGGCTGGTCATGATCTACATCCTGATTTTCATCATGACCCTCTTGTTTGCCGCTGCTGCCTCTGTCCTCCTTTACAAAATTGATATTCTGGAAATGGCCGGGCAGCTGATGTTTCCCATCATATTCATGGGTTCGCTGGCCTTTATGTTCTCCACACTCATTAAAAACGGGAACGGAACAGCCGTAACCATGGTGCTGATTGGGGTTGCACTTCTCATTTTACAGGATGCAGTCGAACGTACTCAGTGGAATGTTTTTCTGAATCCTTTCCAGATCCCCGACAACTTTAACGAGATTATCTGGCAGGGACTCATTACCAAAAACCGGATATTCCTGGGAACAGGGATTGTGGTCTTCATCCTGTACGGACTGTTCAACCTCCAGAAAAGGGAAAAATTTGTTTAAGCCGGATCCCTTTGATTCCTGTATTTGCACAAGGGCACAGGCATGAAGGCCGGTTTCCGGCACCGTTCGCCGGAAACCGCAAAAAAATCAGGCCTCCTCAACCACCTTCCAGCCCATCGCATCGGCCAGTTCATATACCGGCTCCTTTAAATCACCGTAAAAAGTCACCCGGTGCCAGCCCCAGGCATGCCATTGGGTAAAAAGCTTCTCAATATCCCCGAGCGGTTCTGCACAGAGTTTGGTGCGGCAGCCAAAAATAGGTTCAAACGCCTTAGAAAGCAATTCTAAAGCAAATTTGGT
>JAGYMR010000195.1 GCA_018400515.1 Tangfeifania sp. | reverse complement strand
AAATGATGCGAGTTCCATCTCATACCGTAGAAAACAAACAATTTTAATGAGATGAAAAAAACAGACAATTATAATAAGATGAAAAATAATAACATAAAAACATCTTTTTGTATTAATATTTTTTTATGTTTGCAAAGGGGACGCTCCCGGTGAACGCTTATTGTAAATTCAAAAATTGAAATTCATTTTTAATTGCTTCATTTTAAAGTAATTAAAAAATTTTAAACAGATTGACATTATGAACAACACTTTCAACTACACACGCATTCCTGAAAAGGATAACCCTAAAAGGGATGTCGGGCGAATGCCTGACAGGAAACGAAAGAGGGAATTTAACCCTCTGTTTGGTTTTTTGACCCGGGGGGTCATTTTGCTGGCAGCAATTTTTTTGATGCCTTTTACGGGCTCAGCCCAGCAGAATGCCAATGAGGCTGAATGGAACGGCAACGGCTACTTCCTGAAAAAGATCGTCAGCAACACCTCCATTCAGAGCGGTGTGAATTTTAGTTACACCATTATGTTTTCTGCCCCGGCGGGCGCAACCAACATTGTCGTTCAGGATGAGGTGCCGGGCACGCTGGATGTAGTGTCCGTGCCCACCCCCTCACCGGTGAACGGAGTCACGCCCACCGTCAATATTTCGGGGCAGACGGTTACTTACTCCTTAAATTCGTTGCCCCCGGGAAGTGCGGCTTCGGGATCGTTTACCATTGTTGTCAGGTTCCCGGAAGGAACCACCTGCAATGGCGATGCGGCCCGCAACCGGGCCGGTATCCGGATCAATGATCAGTGGAACTATACCCCTTATGTAAGTACAACCGCCATTGCTGAGAATCCCTGGGAGGTGAGCAAGTCGATCATATCGGGGCCGGTAGTGAATCCCAACGGAGGCAGTTGCGGTTATGTGATGGCCGAGGGAGACACGGTAACTTACCGGTTGTCGGTGGTAAAGAAGAGCCCGTTTTACGGGAATGTGGTTGGTCAGCAAAATATGAACAACGCGGTGGTTACCGATGTGCTTCCTCCGGGGGCTGTATTTGTCAGCAGCAGTTGTGGCGTAACTCCGCCCCTCTCCGGAAATACCTTCAGCTGGTCGCCCAACGGTGGACTCCTTGATGCAGCCACCCCCTGGGCCTATTATTCCTGCGACATTACCGTGTATTATCCGGCGGGTTCCTTTCCCAATGGGACTTTTATCAACAATGAGGCCACTCTTGACGGAGAAATGTGTGGCCAGCAGGTGGCACATACCAGCAACGAAACCTGCATTGAAGTGGGACAGGTGACTGTTGATACCAGTGCTTTTTTCCGCAAATACGTTTATATGACCAACCGTGTACCGGGATGCAACGGCTATTACCGGATTGCTTTCAAGAATACCGGCACAGGGGCGTTGTCTGCTTTCAATATAGAAGATGTGGTCCCCTCCGGTGTTTCTGTCAACAGTGTCAGGGTATTCGGCGGCAGCTCCACAACCACCATGGCATTGACGGCCAATTCAGGGGGCAATACCATCGCTTCCCAAATTAATACCAACTTTTTTGATTCAGGGTCCCTCGGGTTTACGGTGAATGATCTGCAGTGGCAAATGACCGGCTCCCTGCCGGCGGGAGACTGGATCAATATGTACATCTATTTTACCGTGCAGCCCAATCCCCCCGGAACGGTCGTCGAAAACTGCGCCTCCTTTGATGGTTTGGCTAACAATCTCACTCTGCAGGATGCCTGTGTTTCATTTACTGTGGCGGAAGGAGAACCCAAACCGTGTGTCCTGAAGGAGGTCTGCTCTCCTGAAGACAGTTATGAACCGGGCGATGTTTTGCGTTTCCGGCTGCGGGTGCAGAACATTGGAAGCGCTGATATCTCTGGTGCCACCATTCAGGATGCGCTGCACAGCAATTTTACTTACGTGGGGAATGAAACCTATTATACCATCAATGATTACAATCCCTCTTGTGCAGGGAATGGCAATATACCGGCCGGGGCTACTTCCTGGGGCGGCGTTTCTCCCAACCATAACGGAAACAACCTTCAATGGTCGCTTCCGGATATTGATTCCGACTGCCAGCTGTTTTACGTGGGGTACTGTGGTTATTACGGCACCTGGGGACTGCCCTTCCATTTTATCGAATTTGATGTGAGGGTTGACAGCACGGCCATGCCGGGAGTGACTCCCAATCAATATGAAATTTCGGGAGGCAACCTGGCTTCGGCTGTTACCTCTAACACAGCCCATGTGCTGGTAGTTGCCAGCTTTGGACAGGAAGTAAAAAAGCAGGTGAGTGCCGGAAGCGGATCCGGCTTCGCATCATCCGGCACTGTGAATGCCGGAGGTACCGCCCGTTTTCGGCTGAATTATAAAAATACCTCCAACGTGCCGGTTACGGATGTCGGCCTGGTCGACCTTCTGGCCCGCAACGACGGTACCGATGACTGGCTGGTGCTCGACCGGAGCACTTCCCGGGGGAGCCAGTTTGATCTGAACTACGGAGGGAACCACACCACCTCGTTGCTGCCTGCTGCTACGGCTCCGCCGGTAACCCTCAGCTATGCCGGCGGTCAGAATGTCTGCCTGCCGGGGTTCGGAGTTACTGCCGGTTGTAACTCTTCCAGCTGGGGATCGGCTGTGGACCAGAATGTGCGCATGACCTATGGTTCCTTTCTGCTGGGGCCCGGAATCTCTCTTCAGGAGGAATTCGATGTAACCGTTCCCGCAGGTGCCCCTGAGCAACAAAAAGCCTGCAATGATTTTGCTGCCGTTTCAACTTCCAGTTTCCTGCTTGACGGAGCGCCCCAGTCGGTGGCGCTGACCCCCATTGCTGCGCCTCCCGTATGCCTTACCGTGGATTCAGAGGGGACGGGCAAGTGCTGTGAGAATATCAAGGTGGAAGCGGTGCAGGATCCGGACCTGGGGGAGTGCTGTGCGCGCCTGGTCACGGAATGTGAAGTGGATTCCGTTGTGGCGACCGTCAGCAACGGAACGTTTTCCTCAGCAAGCTGGAATTGCGGGAGCATACCCGCCGGCTTTGCCGGACAAACCACCCATACCTTTGATGCAAACGGCTGTGCCATCGATCTCCTTACCTGTGTCTCGCCGGATTCCACGGGTATCGTCGCGGTGAACTATGTGATTCATTTAACAAACGGGGAAGTTTGTGAGCAGCAGATCAGAATGGATTGCAAAGCCCAGGATCCTCCTCCATCCGATTGTTGTGCCCAGGTCGATTTCAAACTGAAACCCAAATGGCCCTATTGGGGCACATTGGTAGGGACCTTTGACATTACCAACCTGGATCCGGCTTCGCCCATCTGTTCCGTGACGATCAGCGCCAACCCATCCGGGAACTTCAACCCCGGCAACCTGATAATTGATGGAGCAACCTCTTCGCAAAACTGGAATGCCACGTCCATCCCCGCTACGGGGTCGCTCAGTCCCGGAGCTGTGAACGAGATGCAGTTCAGTCTGATCTCCAGCAACTACAAAGGAACGGTGACCGTTTGTGTGCAAAAATGCGATGGGACGAAGTGTTGCTTTGAATTCAACTGGAACCGGAAACCGCTGGTCGATGTGGGTGTTGAAATTGACCAGGCGGATATTGGAAAAAAACTGGTGGCCGTGCGTGTGAAACCTGAATTAACCACTAATATTACGGAAAAAGTTAAGTATGTTTCGTTTGGATTCTTTAATGAAGAAGTCCTCGGCGGGGAGTCCAGGTTTTTTGCCATCGCGGCAGGCGGGGGTGATTGCGATGATGATGGCCGCGTGGTTCATCCAGGGGCAGCCTACATGGGAAAACACAATGCATTCTTTGACCTGTCATGTCCCTGGACCCCGGCCGAAGGGAAGGGCTCTCCCACATTTAACCTGGTGGTGGAAGGGGACCTGCCCGAAATCGGATGTGCCCTTTTTGATGCAGAAGGGAATGAGGTTTTCTCCGGAAAGATCGATGTGGCTTCTCCCGATACGGTTATTTCTTCCCTGAACCAACTGGGAGAAGCATCCGGCAGTATGTTCGAATTCCTGAACCTTTATCCCAATCCGAGCAATGGTTCTTTCAGGGTCACCTACGCCACTGGTAACCGGGAGGATGTGGAATTAAGGCTCATTAATACGACGGGACAAACCCTCCGGATATTCAGGCCCCGGGAAAAGGGACCGGGAGTTCATAACCTGGACCTGGATCTCCGCGGACTTGCTGCAGGAATGTACCGGGTGCTCCTCTATTCGGGAGAAGATGTAAAGGGACGGACCGTGGTGATCGACCCGTAGTTCCTGTTTTAAGCTACCTTAAAAATAGGAAGGACTTTTGAAATTCTTGTATTCCCGGTGGAGTTATGGATCATTCTTTCGGGACCGGCAGAATTAAAAAAGGAAAAGGAGGGGTTGTCCGGATCTCCTCCTTTTTTCTTTGTGGGTGTCCCTGGCTCATCTCCGGGTATTTCGCCAGGTGCTTATTTAATGAAACGGGCATGTTTTGACAAATACAAAAGCAAAATCCGGCAAAACTCCAAGCCGTTTCCGGTAAAATTCTCGTCAGGTATTTTCCGTGGACATCAAACGGGAATGAATATTCAACCAAAAAAATTTTTACTTTTGTTTCAACTAATTTTAATTAGTATGGCTGACAAGCTGAACCTGGAAAGAATAATTGCCGGATTGGCGCGCGACGATGATGCCCCACTCCGCGAATTGTTCGATTACTACTATCCGCGCTTATATAATTTTTCCAGATCATTCTTGAAAATCGAGGATGGCATTGATGATATTCTTCAGGAAGTTTTTCTGAAGATCTGGAAAAACCGTAAAAAAATTAAATCTTCCGAAACATTCAATTCCTTTATTTTCACGATAACCCGGAATCTTTTGCTGAATGAACTCCGAAGCCGTTTAAACAATCAAACTCTGAAGGAAGAGATCCGGAAGCTTTCCACCGCTCGGGAATACGCAATGGCAAAGCCGGTGGAAAACAGCCGAATTTGAATTGCCTGAACCCCTGCTTGGTGTTAAATATAAAGGCACTCAATATGAAACCGATCCACGATGGGCCGGCCTTGATGCCAATTTCGACGCCGACGGATATATTATTGTGGAAGATGCTTCGAAAAGGGAATTTGACCCGGCAAAACACTATTTAAAACCCCTGCCCCGGCGTGAGGTCATCCTGAATCCGAATCTTGATCAAAATCCCGAATGGGGGGACTAGAGAAATTAAAATGATGCTTAGCGATTATTTTGAGAGGGGTTGGATTTGAGAAAATTAAGTCACATCCGACCCATCTCTTTTCCCGATCGCCATTTTAATTTATTTTTGAAGGTAATATTTGAATTCCGGCGTTCCGGTTTTCAGATTTTTTGGGATGGGAATGGCATGTTCATGGTCCCGCCGGGGAGTTTGTCCTGCAAACTTTCAAAAGCGATAAACAATCGGGGATGACGGAATTTTGCTATACTTATGGATCATTAAAAGCCCGTTTCATCCAATCCGTAAATAAAAACTAACAATACGATGAAAAACAATTATCTTTTTCTAATGCCCTGGATTCTGTTGCTGTTTT
>JAGYMR010000194.1 GCA_018400515.1 Tangfeifania sp. | reverse complement strand
AGCATCAAAAATCAATAGCATTTATTTTACTGGAAAACAATACATTAACACCACAACACCACCTTTTTTCAAAACAATGAACGGAGAAATCAGGGTTTTTCACCTCCGGAAAAACCGCCTAAAAAAAGGATACAAAATGGATGAAAATTTCATATTTTATTGATACTTTTGTTTCATATCGCTTTTAATATTTTAAACCATTTCATGAAAAACGAGATTCACCGGGAGATTACCCCTTTGCAGGAGACCGACTGTTTTTTGGTATTTAACCGGAAAAGAAAAGGGTTTTCATTTCCGATCCATTTTCACCCGGAATTTGAAATCAATTACATTTCAAATGGAACCGGAGCCAAAAGAGTTGCAGGGGATCACATCGGGGAGATTGAAGAAAAGGAGTTGGTTATGACCGGCCCCAACCTTTATCATGGCTGGGAAAACTACCACAATGATCTTCAGCAGACCATTCACGAAGTAACCATCCAGTTCCCCCCCGAATTGTTCAGCAATGCCTTACTGAACCGGAATATTCTCCGCCCCATTCAAAAATTACTGAACAATGCCCGCCGGGGCATTCTTTTTTCGGAGGAGACCCGGCAGCAGCTGGAGCCCCAATTACTTCGACTCGGGGAGAAAAGCGGTTTTGACAATTTTCTGGAGTTTCAATCGCTGTTATACAACCTGGCCATATCGAGGGATCAGCAATTTTTATCAAATGTGACTTTTTTGCGGAAAAGCGATTTTCACAACAGCGAACGGATAGAAACGGTATACAATTACATTCTGGAGAACTACACCAAAAAGCTGAAAGTTGAAGATGCTGCCCAACTTGTCTGCATGTCGGTGGTTTCGTTCAGCCGGCTGATCAAGCAGCGAACCGGCAAATCATTTGTTGACTTTGTCAATGAAATCCGGATCGGGATGGCCACCCGGTCGCTGATCGAGACCAACAAAAGCATCACGGAGATATGTTACGAATGCGGATTTAACAACGTCTCCAACTTCAACCGGATTTTCCGGAATAAACAACGCTGTACCCCCAGCGAATTCAGGCAAAATTTTAACGGAACCCGGAATGTACTCTGAACCGGAACCTGCTGTCGGGTCTTTTACAGCCACGCTTTTTCAATATCTTCCAGCGACAAGCCCTTTGTTTCCGGTATCTTTTTCAGAATAAAAGGGACAGGCAGGCAACAGAGGGCAAAGACAAAAAAGGTTCCTGCAGGGGTCAGGGTTTCCAGCATCCAGGGCACCACCTGTCCGATAATCGCCGTTCCGATCCACAAAGAGAGCGTGGCCATGGACATGGCCCTGCCCCGCACTTTGGTCGGATAGATTTCGGAGAGCAATACCCAGATCACCGGGCCGTAACCAATGGCAAAAGAGGCAATGAATGTCAGGATAAAGAAGAGGATCAGAAAACCGCTGGTCATTTGCAACAGGAACAGTATCCCGATAATAACCAGGGAGATGCCCATTCCGGTAACCCCTCCGTTCATCAGTCCTTTCCTGCCGTATTTATCAATTTTCCAGATAGCGAAAATGGTGGCGAAAACGTTGACCATTCCGATAATGACCTGGCCGCCCAGCGCCTCACTGAGCTGAAGTCCTGCCTCTTCCATAATCCGGGGACCATAATAGATAATGGCATTAATTCCGGTGAACTGTGAAAGCAGGGCCAGCAAAATACCGGCGACAAGGATCACCATGATCCCGCGGCGGAACAGCAGGTTCCATGATTCGTTTCCTTCCCGGGAGATGCCTGAATTGATTTCTGCCAGGGCTGTTCGGGCCCGGTTTTTTCCGGCAATCCGGACCAGCACCTTTTCTGCCCGGTGGGTTTTGCCTTTGGCGGCGAACCACCGGGGACTCTCGGGAACAAAAAACATGGAGACAAAAAACAGCAATGCCGGAAATGTCTCAAAACCGAACATGGCGCGCCACACCTCATTCACAAATATTTTTTGCAGCAGTGCATGCCCGGTGCTGATCTCCCCGGCCAGCTGAAGCAATAGTGCATTGGCAAAATAGGCACTCAATATGCCGATGGTAATGGCAAACTGGTAAAGCGCGACCATTCGTCCCCGGATCTTTGCCGGGGAGACCTCTGAAATGTAGAGCGGGGATAACATGGAGGCCACGCCGACCCCGATTCCTCCCACCAGCCGGTAAATGATCAGTTCGGTATGCGTCATGGACAGCGCACAACCGATCGCTGAAATAAAAAAAAGCAACCCCGAGATGATCAGCGCCTTTTTTCTTCCGAAGCGATCCGATAATTCCCCGGAAACCGCCACACCCAGGATGCAGCCGACCAGGCCCGAACTGACAAACCACCCTTCCATGACGGTGTCCAGAGCAAATTTATCCTTTACAAAACCGATCGTACCGGAGATAACCGCCGTATCGTAGCCAAAAAGAAACCCACCCAGCGCTGCAGCCAGGGTAATAAAGATGTAAAAAAATGCATTTTTATTGCCCATAAGCTAACTTTCAAGGATCCGGTCTACCACCAGTTGGCGGAATTCAGGCGACAACATGGAAAAATAGGCCGTAAATCCGGTGACCCTGACCACCAGCTCCGGGTATTTGGACGGATCGGCATGTGCTTCCAGCACCTTCTCCTTATCCATAATATTCACATTGATCAGGGTTCCTCCCAGCTTAAAATGGGTTTTAATGATCGAACCGATCAGGTCAGCATGTTCCTGCCGGGCCAGGCCCGGATCCAGTTCCCACTGCATGGGGGCGGTATTTCCATACCCGGGCTGAATGCGGGCAATGCTGTTAGCCAGGGCAAGCGAAGCGGCATCATTGGCAAAACCGGGGTTAGGATTGGCTCCGTGGGAGATGGGCATCCGGCTTTTACGTCCGTTCGGGGTAGCCCCGATCGTTTTTCCAAATCCAACCGTATTGGCCCAGGAGAAGAATCCGGGAATAAACAGCTGTTTTCGTTCCGGTTCTGACTCGTTCCGGACCAGTGAGGTGAAAAGGTTTTTGATCCTGTCGGCCCAGTCATCCGCGATCGATTCACCCGATCCGTAGCGGGCACTGTTTTTCATCAATTGCCGGATCCGTTCACCTTCCGCTTCTTCAAAGTCGGAAACCACCTGGTAATGGATCTCCTCCCAGCCCAGTTTCTTTTCCGCTTCAACACGTTGCTGCAGGGCGGCCAGCGAATCGGCAACAATGGCCAGTCCGGCCCCGTCGATGGCCAGGTTATAATATTCCGCCCCGCCGTCCACCACGTCGAGCCCTTTCTCCAGGGGGCCGTGGCTCAGCAGGTTCAGGATCAATTCCGGTTCATTGTATTTTTGGTATTTCAGATGGTGCCGGATGCTGTCTGCCGCAGTTTTTACCGCCACCTTCAGATGATCTGAGAATTTATTCCACAGCACCGCAGTGGATTTTTCAGATGATTCATCCGCCATCATCTCGTAATATGCCACCTCAAAAACTTTAGCCATGTTCACCTTCACCAGGTCATTCATGGTATACTCCAGTCCGGGAAGCGACATCCAGTTACACCCGACAGCGATGCGCTGACGCGCCGTGGCGGCATCAAAACCGTTTTTCATGAACCCCTCCACAAGGGCTTTATCTCCCGAAAAGCGGGGCCACCCGTTTTTATTCCGGATCAGGCACTCAATGCCCCGTTTAAAAAGGGCTTCATTCATGCCGTCATGCACCCGGATGGTGATGTTCAGCGACGTGTTGATCTTCTCCCCGGCCTCCAGGATCAGAAAGGAGATATCGGACGCCTGGTCAATACCTTCTTCATCCGGGCCTCCCAGCTGCCAGTAAATGGGATCATTGATCAGGAAACTGGCCAGATACCAGACCGCTTTATCATGATCAATGCGCCCTTCTGCCAGATCCTTTTCATAGTAAGGCTGCAGCAGGGCATCAATTTGTCCGCCGGCGCCGTCCCGGTTATAGGTCCGTGAAGCGAGGTGGTACCAGATAATCCACTGACAGGCCTCCCGCAGGGTGGAAGGTGGTGCTGAAAGGATATTTTCATTGACCTCCGCCATTTCCCGCAGATTTTCTGCCTTTTCTGGATCTTTTTCGCCGGGGATCATTTCACGGATGGCCCGGATGTGGTTTTCGATCCACACCTGAATGCTTTTGATGGCCCGTTCGTGGGCATTGTAAAAGGCGGTCTGTTCTTCCGAACGGTTGATTTTCCGGTAGCGGTCGATCTTATCGAGCAATCCCTGCCACCCCAGCCGCAGTCCGATCCTGAAATCCGGGGCAAAGTGGGCATCGTCACCAATGCCACAGATAATGTCGTACTTTTCAATGTTGGGCTTCAGATGATCATAGGGGTAAGCGGGATTCCATTTACCGGAACGCATCCGCGACATAAAATAGCTCCACCGGCCGGCAAAAGCATCGTTAGGATCTACATACACCGGGTGGTTCTCCATCAGGTTGCAAAAGTTTTCGGTCCACCCCTCCAGTCCGTAAAAAGAGCCATCTTCATGGTTCGGAATGCTTTTCCAGGAGTCTTCAGGCGGCACAATCCGGCCGTAATCATCTTCATCCAGATAGCCTTCCCGCCGGATTTTTTCTTCGGTCTGTTCCAGTTTTCTGGATTTAAGGTTGTCAATCCTTTCTTGAAATTTAAATTTTGTTAACGTTTCCATCGTATATCAGGTTATATTTTTTCAGAATTGGCTTATAAACATTCAGATCCTCCGGGGTGAGGCCCTTTACATCGCGAAAAGGATTATCGATGCCCAGGTTTTTGTACTTGGTATCCGCCATCGGATGGAAAGGCAACAGTTCAAATTTCCGGATATTTTCCAGCCGGGCGACCAGGCGCGCAATTTTTTCAATGTGCTCCTCCGTGTGATTAAACCCCGGCACAACAGGGGTTCTCAACAGGTAAGGGATTCCCGACCGGTCCAGTCTGTCAATATTCGCCAGAATTCTCCGGTTGCCGGCGCCGGTCCACCGTTTATGGATATCGCTGTCCACCACCTTCAGATCAGCCATCAGCAGGTCAGTATAAGGCAACAATGCCTCGTATTGATCCCATGCAACCGTCAGGTTGGTCTCCAGGGCCGTATGAATCCCCGCCTCCTGGAACAGCCCCAGGGTCTGCCGCACGTAACCCGGCTGCAGCATAGGCTCTCCGCCGGAGATGGTCACCCCTCCGCCGGACGCTTCGAAATAGGGAAAATCCTGCCGGATCTCAGCCAGCGTCTCTTCGGGCGATACCTCCCGGCCAATTTTTTGCAGGGCTTCGGGATAACAGTGGGGAATGCATTCGAAACAGGCGGTGCATTTCGCTTTATCAAAGTGTACCATTCCGGCATCCATCTGCAAGGCACCGTAACGGCATACTTCGGTACAAACACCGCAATGGATGCATTTTCCGGAGATCCACTCCACTTCAGGTGCAGGCACAAATGTTTCCGGGTTATGACACCATTTGCACCGGAGGTTACAGCCCTTCATAAAAATAACCGACCGGATTCCCGGACCGTCGTGAATCGACATGCGCTGAATGTTTGTAATCAGTCCATTCATTAGAATAAAATAATATTAAACATTT
>JAGYMR010000193.1 GCA_018400515.1 Tangfeifania sp. | reverse complement strand
TGCCCTCCGTGAAGCAGGTTTTTCTCCCCGCGAAATGGATCAGCTCCTGGAAGAAAATCCTGCCCGGGCTTTCGGGGTCAGAAAAAGGCTTTTGAATTAAAAAATTCCATGTAATTCAAAGAGATTTTAAACCACCTTTTTATTATTTTCGTATATTGCAAAAAAAGAAAGGAAAATTTTTTTCTGAATGAGGTACCGTTCAAACAATATTCTGGCCTATATTCCGCCGGTAGAAAATGGAGAAGGCGTATTAAAACAAAGCCTCTTTTTCCGGGAAGCCCTTGGAATGCGCATTTTTATTTATAACATCATTGACAAGCCATCCCTTTTTTCAAAAATTTTTAAATCGAAACAGGCAGGCAATGCAAAAAATGAAGCGCTGAAGGCATTGCATGAATTTGTAGGTAATTATGTAAACGAAGAGACACTGGATCACTTAAGCTACCGGATTAAAATGGGTTCCCCATTGCCAGTGCTGCTCTCCCAGGCCAAAAAAGGAGGGTATGAATTCATAATTTTTGATAAATCCGGGGATCCGGGTAGCCTCACACGGTACCAAAGCGACAAGATCATCAGCCGTTCGGAGTGCCCCGTCCTGACCATTAACAAAAATGTCTATGTCGATGAGGTAAAAAAGATCGTTATACCGGTCGATATTTCTAAAGCTACCAAGAAGAAACTTCTCTGGGCCACCTATTTTGCCAAAAAATTTCAGGCAAAAATCAAAATTGTGGCCGCAATCAATCTCAATATTGCCTCCAGCAAGAGCCTGGTCTGGCGGAACGCTGAACATTTAAAGAGGATGCTTTCTGAACGGGGCATTGAATGTTCGGTGGATATTTTGAAAACAGAGGGACGGGAAAAACACGAAGTCATTCTTGATTACATCCGGGAGGAAGACCCCGGGATGATCATCATCCGGACACACCAGGAATCCAATATGTCAGGGACGCAAATCGGACAATTCGTTTCGGAACTGATCCATCGCTGCAAGATCCCTGTTTTCACCGTCAACCGCTTTTTATATCCCATGCCGGTGGATTTTGAACTCTGAATGCAATCCCCTTTTTAAAAATGTCCCACCCCGGAGGGGGTCTGCTGTTTACCGGAAACGGAGCGGGTTCTCCGCTAAGAAAAGGCCCCATCAGCCCCTAAGGCATCTGTTGCCGGATCTTTAAAGATGTCAGTGTCCGGGGTTTCATCCCGGTGCTTTTGGAATTTATTTTTACGGTAACCGGGGAATCGCCGTTATTCAACAGATAGACCGATCTTTTCCCGGTCCGGGCTACAAGCACATTATCGTATTGGCCGTCCAGGGATTCGCTGAGCTGCTGCCAGGGTCCTTCGGCGGAAATCAATGCTCTCCCCAGAAAGTACATATAAGTATCCCAGCCATCGGGCCAGACAACCGTATAGCCATGCCCCTTTTTCCTGGATGTGGCTGAATAAACCGTTATTTCATCAAATGCGACGGGACCGGAAGGAGGAACCGGGACCACCTGTGAAGAATCAATATTGATTGTTTGGGGATCCTGCAGCCAATTTACGGAAAGTCCCTCCACCGACTGAAGGGGATATGAATCGCCGGAAACAAACAGGACACCCCCATTCTCAACCCAGGAGCCCAGTTTTTCGAGCGTGGAGGCCTCCAGCACATTTCCGCTTAACAAGACCAACGCTTTAAAGCGGTCCAGCAAACCGTCGGAAACCATGTTTTCGTCGATGAACTCGAAGTTGAGTACATCCCTCAGTTGCGCCGAACGCGCGAGGAACCGGCTCAGGGGTGTTTTTCCCGGGACCATGGAGGAGTTCGGCATGAGCGCGGCAACAGGCAATTCCGGGGAATAAGGTTTCAGATAATCCGCAAAATTCTGAAACACCTCTCCGCAGTCCGTAGCGCCCTTTGCGTCGGAATACAAACTTTTAAAATAGGCGCCTCGCCCCCCACCTGCAACGATGTCAAAGATCCTTCCGGCAATTCCTTTGGGACTGTTTTGCCCTCCCGGTTCCGAAGTGTAATACCCCCCGTAAAGGCGGGTCGCGGAAGAAACCATCCGCGTGATGGCAAATCCCTGCAGCATATCATCACTCATGTTGGTGATGCGCAGCCCCGCATTGTATTTGGCACACATTTTAGCCTGCGCACTGAAATCTGCCCCCAGGGCTGCTTCCCCGTCGCCTCCGGTACAAAGATAGATGGGCAGTTCCGGATACATCTCCCGGGCGGTTTTCACCCAAAACTCCGCATAATCGGTCATGGAACCGGTATACCAGTCTTTAAGATCGGTCACTGCCCGGCGGGAAGGTGCATCTTCCGGTAAAAACGGTTCCACTTCCTCAAACCCCCCAAACGCTGTTTCCCAGGCAATATTCAGTGCAACCACGTTATTGTACTTGTTTTTCAGCCACCGCCTGAAGTCGGTCCGGGCATATTTATCCCCACACCACCAGCCAATATGGGTATGCACCCCCTGCATGTCAAAACCACCCCCTGCCGGATAGATGGATTCCCCCCAGTTCCCGGAAATTCCCAGGTTGAGCGCTTCAATAACAGCCGGTTCATAATGGGCTTTGAACAGTTCTAAAAAACGGCGGACACCCATCCTTAATTCGGGATTCCAGATCGATTGGATGCGGATGGGAATCCCGTGCTCAAGACAAACAGCATCAACACCTTTTTCTTCCCGGAACCATTCCGGTGTGGCAATGTAAGGTCCGGTGATCAGAAAGGGCAACCATTTCAATCCGTGTTTCCTGAGCTGGTCCACCACCGGATCATAAAGGGCGTATGTAATCTTTCCCTGCTCGGGCTCCAACTGAGCCCATCCTACATAACTTTGCAGACTGGTAATGCCCATCTCCCGGCAGATCACATAAGCCGAATCCTGCAGTTTGGCTTCAGATACAGGCCGGTGTATTTGCCATTGCTGAATAACATCCAGCCGGGGTTCCATTGCGCCGCTCCCTGTTCCCGAATAAACAACCCGGGTGGAGATCGGTTGCCTTTTACTCACTTCCGGACCTGCGTTGCCCGGCAGGGCTAAAACATCCCGCAGCCCCTGCTGAACCGTAAGCACATTTTCTGCCAAATACCCCCCGCCCGCTTTTTCAAGCGGAGTTAACAGGTTTTGCTCCCCTGCCGGGGCATTCCCCGGTGAACCAGAAAAAGCAGGCCGGGACAGCAAAAACATGAAATTTCCTGAAAGTATCAGAATAAAAATGGTTCGGATGAGGGCGTTTCTTTTTAAGATCCGTTGGTTAAAATGTTTCATAATGCCCTTTTTACGCAAAGAATGCCCATTTGTTTCACCTCCCGAAACCGAAAACTGTTGCCCCTCCTCCAACCTTTTACCGGGGAAACAGGTAGCTCTATTCCCAAAAACATAAAAAATTTTCGAAACTGAACAGGAAGTGCTCCCATTTTTTTGCTACTTTAGTTTTTCATTTTTGGCAGGAAATAACCCTAAAACTGTATCTTTCCATAAAGGACGTTTTAAAAATCCAATAAAATACAGATAGATAAAAAGGACAAAATGAAACAAAATGAAAAGGATAAACATTTTTTTAAACTCTTTGAGCTGGCTCCCATTCCCTGGCAATCACTGGACAGCAATGGCTGTTTTCTGGAAGTGAACGGGGCATGGCTGAAGACCTTCGGCTACCACCGCCAGGCGATTCTGGGAAAACATTTTGCGGCCTTTCTTACCACTGAATCCAGGGAAAAATTCAATAACGCATTTCCATTTTTTAAATCCACAGGCATCATCTCCTCTGAATTGATCCTCCTTCATAAGAACGGACAAAAAAGAAATGTCTCCATCAACGGGACCATTGAAAAAAACAGGGACGGCAGTTTCAAAAGAACCCACTGCATTCTGAAAGATACTACCGAAAGCCATCAAACCCTCAAAAAATATGAAGAGCACAACCGGAAATTTGAAGTTCTGAGCCATTCAGCCAGTGAAATGCTCGAGCTAAAAGACCTGCCCTCCATTTATAATTATATCTGCTCAAATATCCAGAAACAGTATCCGGGCTCCATCGTACTAATCATTTCGGTGGATGAAGCGGGAAAGGATACCTGCCTCATGGACGTCGAAGGAGTGGAAAACCGGCTTTTGCATAAGGCTGCAAGTATTGCAGGTTTCGATCCCCTCGGAAAAAAATACAAGCTTTTACCCGGGCACCAGAAAATCTGGAGGTCGGGAAACCTTTACGAATTCAAAGGGGGACTGGCGGAGTTCGCCTCAACAGAATTCCCCGCTGTAGCCGCAAAAGCCATTCAAAAGGTGCTGGACATTCATAAAATCTATACCATCGGCATCAATAAGGAGGCAAACCTGCTTTCAGCGGTACATGTAATCACCCGGCACCGGGAAGAGATCACCGACAACAAATTCATTGAATCGTTTGTCAAACAAGCCGGGATCGTAATCCAGCGTAAAATGCTGGAAGAGGAGTTGCATTACCACTCCATGATCCTCAACCAGATCAATGACGTGGTGACGGTAACCGACCTGAAAGGAAGGATCACCTACATCAATCAGGCGGTTGAAAAAATTTTCGAAGAACCGCCGGCGTCATTCCTGGGACAAAGCCTGATGAAAAAATTCCCGGAGGCCGGGGCAAAAAAAATGAAACAGTTGCTGGAAGATACGCCCGGAAAAGAAAATGTTCCCGCAGATCAAAAAAACCGGACAAAACTTATCGAAACAAAATTTTCCCGTTGGGACGACCACCCCATTCATCTCTCCATCAATGTTTCGATCCTGCAGAATGAAACTGGAGAAGCTTCCGGACTTTTGGGAATTATCCGGGATGTAACGAAACAAAAACGATCCGAATCAGCCCTGAAGCAATCCGCCGAGAAATGGTATAAAACCTTCCGGTCGATGCATACCGGCATCACCCTGCTGGACAATAACCAGCAAATTATCCAAAGCAACCGGGCCTTTCAGGAGATGCTGGGTAAAAAGGAGGAGGAACTCCAGGGACACCCCTGCTTTCAAAATGTTCACGGAACGGATAATCCAGTGGAGGAGTGCCCCTTTCTCAAAATGAAAAAGACAAAACAGGCAGAAACCGCTGAAATGAACATCGGCGGACGCGACTATCAGGTAACGGTGGATCCCATTTTGAATGAACAGGGGCAAGTCACAGGGGCTGTTCACAGCATGGTGGAGATAACCCAGCAAAAACGGGAAAAACAGATCAAAAAACTGATCTATGAAACAGCTAAAACCTCCATCATTTCCACTAAACTGGAAAACCTGCTGGAGTTTGTCCGGCAGGAGCTGGGCAAACTCATCGATACGACCAATTTTTATGTGGCCTTGTACACTGCCGAAACAGATAAACTCCGGAAAATCATCTTTCTGAATGAAGGGGATGACTTTGTTGAATGGAAAGCGTCCGAATCCCTCGCAGGAAAAGTTATTCAATCGGGTAAAACCCTTCTTTTAAACGACGAAGAAGCGATACGGAGAGCCTCCCGGAACCGGACGATCCTGGGCGGAATTCCGGCCAAATGCTGGTTGGGAGTGCCCCTCACAGTGGACCGACAACCT
>JAGYMR010000192.1 GCA_018400515.1 Tangfeifania sp. | reverse complement strand
TGAAATGCGATGCAGAAACCTGGAAAGACGGAATGTTTATCGATCAGTCAGGGGTTTATCAATTGTCCAATGCAGCGGGCAGAACGACCGAGGAGAGCCGGTCAGGAAACCACTCCCTGAAATTGGTGGAAGAATCGCCTTACGGAATGTCGCTTGTTTTGAGAAATGTCCATCCCGACGATTATTTCCGGGTAACTGCCTGGAAAAAGGGAGCCGGGCATGTTTGTGCTTCCGGTGACACCCCCGGTGGTTTTTTCCTGGCGGAAAACGAACCTGTGGAATCGGAAAATTCGGGATGGGAAAAGGTCGTCCTGGAGTTTTATGTCCCCTATAACTATGAACAATCCAGAATGAAAATATTGCTGGCCAACTTCGGCAGCGCAACTGTTTATTTCGATGACCTAACCATTACCAGAGAAAGGAGAAGGAATTTCCCTGAATTTGACCGGCGGAAAGTGCTGAATATTTTTGTAACGGAAAGCGGTTATCAAAAACTTAAAAGGAAGCGGAATGAAGCTTTGTCAGAGGGGCTGCTCATGAGAGGGGACGATGACTGGGTGAAAGCCATTATTTTTTATAAAAACGATGTGCTGGATGCCAAAATCCGGTTAAAGGGCGACAGGACCGATCATCTGCAGGGGGAAAAATGGTCGTTCAGAATCAACCTGAAGGGGGAAAGCTCCTGGAAAGGAATGACCACTTTTTCCATTCAAACCCCCAAAGCCCGCAATTTTATGCACGAATGGTTTTTTCACCAGGCGCTCGAGCAGGAGGACCTGCTTTGCACGGGATATGGTTTTGTTCCGGTATCCCTTAACGGCCGTTCGCTGGGGGTTTATGCATGGGAAGAGCATTTTGAGAAACATTTGGTGGAGTCGCGGGATCGCCGGGAAGGGCCTGTTCTGAAAATGAGTGACAACAGTTACTGGATCCTGGATAAAAAACGCCGGCAGGGAGAGGTCTCCTACAGCATTCCCTATTACGATGCCGCGGTGATCCAACCTTTTGATGAAGACAATCTGGTAGAGAATCCGTTGTTATTGAGCCAGTTCAGAAATGCCCGGGACCTTTACCAACAGTATAAATACGCCCGGGCAAGCGCTTCAGAACTATTTGATATTGATGCCGTAGCAAAATATTATGCCATGGTCGATGCTACCAATGCCTATCATACCCTGCATTTTTTCAACCAGCGGTTCTATTTTAATCCCATCCTGGGCAAACTGGAGCCTGTTTTTTTTGATTCGTTTTCCGATGTGGGGATCTTTGATTACAACGGAACCGGCCTGATCATCGGCAAAGCCCGGGAGGCCCGGATCAATGTCCATTTGAAGATGTTTGCGGATCCCGCTTTCAGAGAACGCTATTTTAAATACCTTGAAAGATACTCCTCCCGGGATTTCTGGGAAACGTTGTCCCGTCACAAGAAAAATGAAACGGACTCCCTGAACCGGCTTTTACAGCGGGAATATTCCGATTACCATTTTGACCCCGCGAAATTCTTTTCCATTGCCGGGGAAGCAAAGCATTTGCTGGATTCGCTTCAGGAGCATGCATTGCTTGAGGAGTTATTCGACAAGTTTAAAAACCGTTCGCTGGGGAAAAACCGGGGATATTCCGGGAAAGCCGATTTTGAACTGATACCGCATTTAGTCAATGTTTACAGACAGCGTCCCCGGGAGTTCCGGCTGGAGAACTATTCAACCGATACGGTTTTGATCACCGGTTTTAGCGATATTCCCCAGCTGGAGACCGAAAAAACAGCAGAGGAACTGGTAGTACCCCCGGCCAACGCAGGGGAACAATATTTTACGACCATCGCAACCCAAAGCAGGGGACATCAATATCTTTTTCTGAAGGTAAGAGACCAAAAGATCAGCGTTCCCGTTATTCCCTGGGGAGCTCCCCGTGAACCTGCTTTCCGGGAGGTGGATCATGCTTCTGACACTCTTGCCCTGCAGCAAAATGAGCATGCCCAGCTGGCCGGGGATTCGGTGATTTTTGAAGGGACGGTGAAGGTCAGAACAAACCTGGTCATTCCTCCGGGAAAACAGGTCGTCTTCAAAAAAGGGACCCGTATTGATTTGACGGACAGTGCGACATTTATCTCCTATTCTCCTTTATTTGTAAGGGGGACAGAAAACGAACCGGTGCTGTTTACATCATCAGACCAAACCGGAAAAGGGATCAATGTTTTCAAGGCCGGTCAGCGCTCTGTTATCCGGAATGCCGCATTTTCAGGGCTTACCAATCTTCAGTTCGGGGGATGGGTGACCACCGCCGGCGTTTGTTTTTATGAATCGGATATTGACCTTATTAATGTTCACTTCAGAAACAATGTACATTGCGATGATGCCCTCAACATCGTACGTTCCTCTTTTTTTATGGAGAAATGTGTTTTTGAACAGACATGGGCCGATGCTTTTGATGCCGATTTTTGTAAAGGCACCATTGAAAACAGCCGCTTCCTTCAGCCCGGAAACGATGGGGTGGATTTTTCGGGAAGCGAAGTGGAGATCCGCCGTTGCACCATTATTGATGCGGGGGATAAAGGAGTGAGCTGCGGCGAAAAATCAACGGTTACCCTCACCGGATGCAGGATCCGGAATGCAAACATCGGGGTGGCATCAAAGGACCGGTCGGTCGTGAAAATCGACCATTCGGAAATGGATCATGTTACCTACGGACTGGTTGCCTTTTGTAAAAAACCGGTTTACGGACCGGCCAGGATCGTCTCCCGGGATGTAATGATTAAAAATTACCTTTTTATACATTTAATTGAAGAAGCATCGTTATTAACTTTCAATGGCCGTGAAATTTACGGACAGGAGAAAGACCTGGCCGGGCGGTTTTATTAAATTGATTTGGTATGGATAAATGGAGTTTATTTCAGAAGTTTTTAATCACCGAAAATTCCCAGATCTCGGTTTGGGATTTTATTGCCAATGCCGTTATTGTTTTAATTCTCTCCGCTATTCTTGAATGGACATATGCCAAATGTGCCAAGAGCCTGTCAGGGCGGAAAATTTTTGCATCCAATTTTTTTCTGATCGGTTTTACCACCATGCTGATCATTTCCATTGTAAAATCGTCGCTGGCGTTATCGCTGGGTCTGGTCGGTGCCCTTTCCATCGTGCGGTTCCGGGCAGCAATCAAAGAACCCGAAGAGCTGGCTTACCTTTTTTATACCATTGCCATCGGTTTGGGACTGGGAGCCAACAAGCGGTTAATCACCGTTATTGCATTTCTGATCCTTATGATCATTATTTGGGCGCGGTTTTTTATGGCCAAAAAACCAAAACAGCAAAACTTGTTTTTAACCCTTATCGGTACCGGGGAGACAAAGCCTACCCTGGGACAGATAGAGAAAACCGTTCAGTCAAGTTTCAAAGGAGCAAGCTTAAGCCGGTACGACGAATCGGGAGAATCGATCGAAACCTCCTACTGGATTGAAATAAGATCGCCGGAGGACCTGGAAAATTTCAGAAGCAGTATCGAAAAAATTGCCCCCGGCACCCATGTCTCTTTTGTGGATAATAAGTCATTGTGATGGTATGAACACAGGGTATACTTTGCTCAACGGATACCGGTACGAAAGGAAATATACCGCAGGGATCCATTTTTCCGGGGTTGTTGAGGTATCCATTAAACAAAACCCTGCCCTGTTCAGGCCTTCCTTTCCACCCCGGCAGGTGAATAACATCTATTTCGACACCCCTGACCTGGATTGTTTTTTTGACAATCATTCCGGAGTCGGACGGCGGTGGAAAGCCCGGATCCGTTGGTACGGGGAGATGAAGCAGCATGTCCTGCAACCGGTTCTGGAACTGAAATTGAAAAATGGAACCCTGAACACCAAAAAAGCCTGGAGCCTTTTGCCTTTTCATGTTTCCGGCTCCCGGACCGACCTGGTTTCCCTGAGGGAATCCCTGAAGGGGTCCGGTGTCCCGGATGACATCCGGACCCGGCTGTTGGGTATGAAGCCGCTCCTGATCAATAATTATCGCCGGAAATATTACCAGGCCAAAGACCCCGGGATCCGTTTAACGGTGGATTCACAGCTGGAATACAGGGATTTTCGGGATTTTATTAATCATTCGAAGCAGGTCCACCATGAAAAGGAGAAAATTGTGGTGGAGCTAAAATATTCTGAGGAAAAGGATGAGGAGGCACGGATCATTGCCAATCAGTTTCCCTTCAGACTGGACAAAAACTCTAAATTTGTGTCGGGGGTGAAGTTTATCAGGACAGGGATCGCAGAGTAAAATTTTACCGGGGTCCCTGCAGCTAAAAAAATTATATGCGATTGAAAGGGACATGCTGCGCTGACTGCCACGGATTTCCATTTTCTTCCGAATCCGTTGAATGTCTTTAAACCAATAAAAAAAAACGAATGAAGTTAAGCATCATCATTCCGCTGTTCAATGAAGAAACCAATATTGTTCCCCTGTTGAAGGAGCTGGAGCAGCTAAAATTCCCGGACCACCTGCTCAACAGCGTTGAATTTATCATTGTGGACGATCATTCCTCTGATCACTCTTACCAGGTGGCCCGGCAGTTCATTTCGGATAAACCCGCCTTTCAGATTTTTCAGCATGAAGAGAACAAAGGGAAAGGAGCTGCCGTAAGAAAGGGGATTGAGAAGGCAACGGGCGACCTTTTTCTCATTCAGGATGCGGACCTGGAGTTGAGTACCACCGATATTCCGGCAATGGTGGAAGCATTGCGGATCCTTAATGTTGAATTTATTAACGGATCACGGTATTTGCCCGGGGTGGTCCGCCCCCTGGCTTCTTACCGGCGTTACTGGGGCAACCGGATCTTTACCAACCTGACCTCCGTGCTGATCAATGTGAAGCTGACGGATGTGGCCTGCGGATATAAGTTGATCCACCGGAACCTATACAACCAACTCCATTTAAGGGAAGATCGTTTTGGTTTTGAAGCCGAATTGGTCATTAAGGCACTCCGCTTCAAAAAGAACAATGTTGCCGAAGTGCCTGTGAAATATTTTCCGCGGAATGCAGGGGAGGGGAAGAAACTGAATAACCTCGATGCGTTTAAAATTCTCTGGACCATATTTAAATACGGTGTTTTCCGGTTAAAATGAAAAACATGGCGAAGTTTACAAGGGCATTTTCCCTTTATGCGGTGATTTTTTGCGTTCTCCTGGCCGCCATCTCTATGTTCTCCGCCAAGCGTTGGCAAATGGAGAAGCATGTGATCGAAGCCGATATCGTCAGTTATTATGCCTATTTGCCCGCAACATTCATTTTTCAGGACATTCAACTCGAAAATGAGGAGACTTTTGAGAATGGGATTTTTTGGCCGGAGGTTACTCCTGAAGGAGCCAAAGTGATAAAAACCACCATGGGACTTTCTGTCATGTACTCCCCTTTCTTCTTTTTGGCTCATGGCTTCTCAAAGTTGATGGGGTATCCGGCTTTGGGCTATTCGCCGGTCTATAAAGCCGGCTTGTTGCTCAGTGCTTTGTGCTATTTTTTCCTGGGATTGATTTTTTTGAGGAAAGTCCTGAAAACCTTTTTCCCGGAAGGCATTACAGCGCTT
>JAGYMR010000191.1 GCA_018400515.1 Tangfeifania sp. | reverse complement strand
AAGTCAAATTAGTATTAACCAAAATTTAGAATTATGTCTGACGTTGCAGCAAAAGTAAAAGCAATTATCGTTGATAAACTGGGTGTTGATGAAAGTGAAGTTACCAACGAAGCATCTTTCACCAATGATCTGGGTGCAGATTCGCTGGATACCGTTGAGTTAATCATGGAATTTGAAAAGGAATTTGATCTTGCTATACCGGACGACCAGGCTGAAAAAATTTCGACTGTTGGTGAGGCCATCGAGCACATCGAAGCGGCATTAAAGTAATCCGGAGGGATTCAATCTATGGAGTTAAAAAGGGTTGTTATTACCGGAGTCGGAACCGTTAATTCTCTTGGGAATTCGGTGAACGAGTTTTGGGAAAGTTTGAAAAACGGTGTCAGTGGTGCAGGCCCCATTACGCATTTTGATGCCACGAATCATAAAACCCGGTTTGCCTGTGAGGTAAAAGATTTTGATGCAACGCGTTATATGGACCGGAAGGAAGCACGCAAGTATGATCTTTATACCCGGTATGCTTTGGCAGCTGTAACGCAGGCGGTGGAAGATTCAGGGCTTGACATGGAGAAGGTCGACCATGACCGCGCTGGTGTCATTTGGGGAGCTGGTATTGGTGGCCTTCAGACGTTCTTTGACGAGACGCGGAACTATAAAAATGAAACGCCCCGTTTTTCCCCATTTTTCATTCCAAAAATGATCGCCAATATTGCCGGCGGGGTCATTTCCATAAAATACCGGTTCAGGGGCCCAAATTTCACTACGGTTTCGGCTTGTGCTTCAGCTTCGCATGCGATGATTGAAGCCTTTAATATGATCCGGATGGGGAAGGCCCGGGTAATGATCACCGGCGGTTCAGAAGCTGCGGTCAATGAAGCCGGCGTTGCTGGATTTAATTCTATGCGGGCGATCTCGACCCGTAATGATGATCCCCAAACAGCTTCCAGGCCTTTTGATAAAGACAGGGACGGCTTTGTGATGGCTGACGGTGCAGGAGCTTTGATTTTTGAAGAGTATGAAAGTGCCAAAAAAAGGGGTGCCCATATTCTTGCAGAAGTTGGCGGAGGAGGAATGTCCGCGGATGCTTATCACATGACAGCTCCCGATCCGGACGGCCGCGGGGCGCACCTGGTGATGAAATGGGCCCTTGAAGATGCCGGAATTGACGGAACGGATGTTGATTATATCAATGTTCACGGGACTTCAACGCCGCTGGGAGATATCTCCGAACCCAGGGCCATTATTCAAACATTTGGTGAACATGCTTATAAGTTGAGCATCAGTTCCACCAAATCAATGACCGGACATTTGCTCGGTGCCGCAGGTGCAGTGGAAGGAATTGCAAGCATCCTGGCTATCAGGAACGGGGTCATTCCACCCACCATCAACCATTTTACCGACGATCCGGAAATTGATAATAATTTGGATTTTACATTCCATGAAGCCAGGGAAAGAAATGTCGATGTTGCAATCAGCAACACCTTCGGCTTTGGCGGACATAATGCTACCCTGGTCTTTAAAAAAGTTTAAACACCTGTGTTTCGTAAAATAGGACAACGAATAAAACTCTTTTCGTCTTCACGAAAAGGGTTTTATTTGTTTTTAAAAGATCTTTTGGGGTTTTATCCCTCCAATCTCAAAATTTATGACCTTGCATTTGTTCATAAATCGGCGTCGGTTTATGATTCGCAGGGGAATCTGGTGAATAATGAACGGCTCGAATTTTTGGGTGATGCGATCCTGGGGGCCATCATTGCTGATTTTCTTTACAACCGGTTTCCGCAGGAAGATGAGGGGTTTCTCACCAAAAACCGGTCGAAGCTGGTGAACCGGAGCTTTTTAACCCGGCTTACATTCGATATGGGATTGAATGTTTTTATCGATTCCAACACCACAAAAAATATTGATAAAAGCCATATTTACGGCGATGCCTTTGAAGCCCTGATTGGTGCCATCTATCTGGATAAAGGATATCCGACCGTAAAATATTTTGTAACGAAGAAGATTCTCTCCCATTATGTCGACCTTGCCGAAGTTGAACAGGCGGATACCAATTTTAAAAGCCAGTTGATCGAGTGGAGCCAGAAGAATAAGAAGGAGCTGCGCTTTGAGACCGGCGAGGATCCCGGGAATGATAAAACAAAACAGCCCCAGTTCAGGGCGAAGGTTTTTATTGGAAAAAAAGAGATGGGGCGCGGAACAGGAACTTCCAAGAAGGAGGCCCATCAGAATGCCGCGCGCGAAACCCTTAAAAAGCTGGGCAATTCCCAGAATTAGTTCCCCGGTTTTTTTCGGCCACCATGAAAGGTGCTCTCCCACTTATTTATGTATTTTTGTATTGAAAAAACACGTCTGATATTTCAATGTTAAAAAAGAGCCAATATATTGCCCGGGAAGGATGGCTTTCCATCTTCGTGAACATGGTCCTTTTTGGTCTGAAATATTGGGCGGGATTGGCTACGGGTTCCCTTGCACTGATTGCCGATGCCTGGCACACTCTCTCCGATTCGGTTTCTTCGGTTATTGTATTGATTGGGGGGAAAATCTCCCGGAAACCGGCCGATGATGTTCATCCATTTGGGCATGGGCGTGCGGAACATATTGCAGCCATTATTATTGGTGTTTTATTAGCCCTTATTGCGTTTGATTTTGTAGTCGGCTCGATTGAAAAATTTTCTTCCGGGGAACAAACCCGGTTTGGAACGATTGCCTGGGTGGTTACCATTGTTTCCATTCTGGGAAAAGAGTTTCTCGCCCAGTATGCCTTCCGGGGAAACCGGAAATTTGATTCTCCCGTGCTGAAAGCCGATGGGTGGCACCACCGCACGGATGCCCTTTCCTCTGTCATTATTTTAATCGGGATTGCAGGGGGGAACCGGTTTTGGTGGACCGATGCCGTTCTGGGATTTATTGTTGCCCTCATGATCGGCTGGGCCAGTTACCAGATCCTTGCCCGGCAAATTACCTCCCTGTTAGGGAAACGTCCTTCGGAAGAGCTGATCGATGCGATTCATAAGACGGTTGAAGTGGCCTGCAGGCGGCCGTTGCACCTGCACCATATTAAGCTGCACGATTATGGCAATCATTCGGAGTTGAGCTGTCACATTAAGCTGCCTCCGCAAATGCCCCTGAAAGAGGCTCATGCGGTTTGCACGAAAGTTGAAAAGCGGATATATAAAGATTTTGGCATTGTTGCCACGATTCATCCAGAACCGCTGAACGTTAATATTTAAATATTGTCAGTAATGATTACAGCTGTTGTTTTAATACAGACCGAGCGGGAAAAAGTAAACCAGGTGGGTGAACAATTGGCCCACATTGACGGGATTGTGGAGGTTTATTCCGTAAGTGGCCGGTATGACCTGGTCGCTTTGGTCCGGCTTGAAACCAATGAGGAGCTGGCCGACCTCATGACCGTAAGAATTGCCGGAGTGGAAGGCATCACCGATACTGAATCAATGATTGCCTTCCGGAAAATTTCAAAGAAAGACATTCTTTTCGAGTAGGAGCGTATGGCCCGACCATGCACCCTGTGAACCTTCCGGTGTCACCGGAATAAACCCGTGCCGGTTCAGGGGATCCGTTTCGTTACGGCAGTTCAATGATTTTAATGTTTCTGAAGTGGATCTCCGCCCCTTCAGATTCCAGGCATATATACCCTTTCTTTTTGGACGACTGGCGGATTCCGTTTACAAATTTTCCGTTCACCGCCAGTTTGATCGTACCATCCACACATACGACGTCGTAGGTATTCCAGTGGCCTTTCCCTTTGCAGCGGTTTTCCACCGATTTACTTCTTGCCCCACGGGGGTTGTCGGGAATGACCTTGACGCCGCCTACGCCGAATAATTCGCCATGGACAAAGGCGACGGGTGGTTTTTCCCCGTTGATGGTGTTTAAATTGACCCAATCCAGCTCCAGCATTTGCACCTCCACCCCGTTGGGCAAGCGGTTGCTGCCGGGCACTGCATCGCTCCAGACAAACATCCCTGAATTGCCCCCGGCTTCCATGTGCTTCCATTCAACGTGCAACAGGAAGTTTTCGTACTTTTCTTTACTCCGGATAACCCCAATGGGATGTCCCGAGCAGATGACCGTTCCATCCGTGACCTTCCATGTGTCTTCTTCCGTATTTACCTGGATCCACTCAATGGGCGTTCCTTTTACCTTTTTTCCCGGATCTATTTTATCTGACGGAATGTTTTCCCCGTACTTGAATAAAGGTTCCTGGGCCTGCACCATACTGCCCAGGAAAAGGATTAAAAAAAAGATGTTTCGTTTCATTCGTCTGTTATTTTTCGTTTTTAAGACTGGCAGGGATTAAGAAAATTTATTCCGCCCCGCAGTTAACGGCGGGGCAGCCTAGGTATTTGGTATTCCTGCCCTGGGAATCTCCTCTTTGATGCCGGGAACCGGACCAAAAGCATAGGATTTGGGGCCGAGGGAAAGATCGGAGTTCATGAGCTCCTCCCACGTTACGTCTTTTCCCGTATAGGCTGCAATCCGTCCCATAATGGCCATCAGGGTGGAGTTCACTTGTGCCTCTGCATCATTGACGGGTTGTCCGGTGCGAATGGAAGTTACGAGGTTGATATGTTCCTGTACAAAAGGATTTGTAACTTTCCACTTTGAACTGTCTGCTTCTTCCGTCTCTTCCCCTGGGTAGGGATAACTCCACAGCAGGTTGCCCCGGTGGTCATATAATTTGCCAGCTGCGTCGGCATATCCTTTCGTGCCGTTGATTTGTTCCACCTTGCGGTTGGTGCATCCGTTAATTTGTCGGGCAGCACAATGGGCACGCATTCCGTTGTCATATACATATTCAATGCTGAAAAAGTCATACTGGTCGCCGGTCACTCTTCGCTGGCGTCCTCCCCAGCCAATGGCTCTTTTGGGATTTTGTCCCAGATACCAGTTCATCACATCAATTTCATGAATGAACTGTTCGGTGATGTGATCCCCCGACAGCCAGCAGAAATTGACCCAGTTCCGCAGCATATACTCCATTTCACTCCATTCGGGCCGGGGCTTGCGGAACCACAAGGCCCCGCCGTTACGAATGATATGTGCTCCGGTGATTTCGCCGATTTCCCCATTGGCAACGCGTCGCTGTGTCTCCATGTAATCTTTTTGTACTCTCCGGATGGTTCCGCTCACCATGGATAATCCGATGGCCTCAGCTTTTTTAGCTGATGCCATGACCGAACGGGCTCCCACCGGATCGACGGCAATGGGTTTTTCCATGAAAATATGTTTCCGGGCATTAACGGCTGCCTCTACATGGGCGGGCCTGAAATGGGGGGGAGTGCAAAGCAGTACTACGTCCACGCCCGAATCAATAACCTTTTCATAACTGTCGAATCCAAGGAAGCAGTTTTCATCAGGAATTTCCACGTTTTTCGCTTTTTTCAATTTTTCCCGGCAGCTGTCCAGTTTATCCTGGAAAACATCCCCCAGGGCCGTTATTTCCAGTCCGGGACCTGCATCGAGGAAGTTAATGGCTGCTCCTGTTCCACGTCCCCCGCACCCGATCAACCCGGCTTTTAGCGGCTTTCCTTCTGGCGCCTGATCGGGC
>JAGYMR010000190.1 GCA_018400515.1 Tangfeifania sp. | reverse complement strand
CGATCAGCAAATAGGGAATACGTTTCAGTTCGTTGTCACGTATCTTTCTACCAATCTTCTCATTACGATCATCAACGACGGTGCGAATATCGGAAATATTTAGAATATTTGAAACTTTTTCAGCATATTCATTATATTTTTCACTGATCGGCAAAACCACTGCCTGCTCCACCGCGAGCCACAGCGGGAATTTCCCGGCGGTGTGTTCAATCAACACAGCCACAAAACGTTCCATCGATCCGAACGGGGCCCGGTGGATCATCACCGGCTGGTAACGTTTGTCATCTGCACCGATATACTCGAGATTGAACCGCTCCGGCAGGTTATAGTCCACCTGAATGGTTCCCAGCTGCCAGCTTCGTCCCAAAGCATCCTTGATCATGAAATCAAGCTTGGGACCGTAAAAGGCAGCTTCCCCTTTTTCGGTGGTTGTTGGAAGCCCTTTCTCCTCACATGCCTCAATGATGGCTTTTTCTGCTTTATCCCAGTTTTCGGCGTTACCGATATATTTATCCATATTCCCCGGATCCCGGAGAGAGATCTGAGCGGTATAGTCTTCAAAATGAAGGGCCTTAAAAATGATAAAAATGATATCGATGACCTTCTTGAACTCCTCTTTCAACTGATCGGGCCGGCAAAAAATATGGGCATCGTCCTGGGTAAAACCACGCACCCGCGTAAGGCCATGCAATTCACCACTTTGCTCGTAACGGTAAACAGTCCCGAATTCGGCCATCCGGACCGGCAGATCCTTGTAAGAGTGGGGCTTCACTTTGTAGATCTCACAATGGTGGGGGCAGTTCATGGGTTTAAGCATGTACTCTTCCCCTTCAGCGGGTGTGCTGATGGTTTGAAAAGAGTCTTTCCCGTACTTCTGAAAGTGACCCGACGTTTTGTACAACCGGACATCACCAATATGGGGAGTAATCACCTGGTCGTATCCATACTTTTTCTGCACCTTTTTAAGGAAATCTTCCAGCAATGAGCGCAACTGGGCTCCTTTTGGCAACCAAAGGGGCAATCCCTGTCCCACCGCCTCCGAAAAGGCAAACAGTTCCATCTCTTTGCCGATTTTCCGGTGATCGCGCTTTTTGGCCTCCTCGAGCATTTCAAGGTACTCCTGCAACATCTTCTGTTTGGGGAATGTGATCCCGTAAACGCGGGTCAGCATCCGGTTCTTTTCATCGCCCCGCCAATAAGCACCGGCCAGAGAGGTCAGTTTGATCGCTTTAATGTAGCCCGTGTCGGGAAGATGGGGACCGCGGCAAAGATCGGTGAAATTCCCCTGCTCATAAAGGGTAATGGTACCGTCTTCCAGTTCACCGATCAGCTCCTGTTTCAACTCATCGTTTTTGGCCCTGAACATGGCCATGGCATCTGCCTTGGAGATCTCTTTCCGGACAATGGGATTTTTTTGACGGGCCAGTTCCAGCATTTTCTGTTCGATCTTTTGAAGGTCTTTCTCCGAGAGCTGCTGTCCGCCGGGTAAATCAATGTCGTAATAAAATCCGTTATCGACCGTCGGGCCGATCCCGAATTTGGTTCCGGGATAAAAATACTCGATGGCTTCTGCCATCAAATGGGCGGAAGAGTGCCAGAAAGCTTCCTTCCCTTGCCGGTCTTCCCAGGTATGAAGCTTCACAGAGGCATCCCTGTCAATTTTGCGGGTAAGGTCCCGGACCTCCCCGTCGACCGAAACCGAAAGGACATCTTTCGCCAGCCGGTTTGAAATCGATCGTGCAATTTCCAGTCCGGTGACGGCCCCTTCAAATTCTTTTACACTGTTATCAGGAAGTGTAATTTTTATCATTGCCGTTTTTATTGTCTGTTTAAGATCTGCAAAGATAATGAATCATTCAAAAAATCCACGGTCAAGCCTTTTAGGTTTTAAAATTTAACCATTTACCGGAAAGATTTGTTCAGGCACCCCCCCCCAAATGAGCTAAAACAATGACAGGATCTTTTCCCCGGTTTTTCAGTCCCGACCGGTTCAATCCACGGGAAACGCCCTTAATGCACCGGAAATAGCCTGTGGAGCCTTCATCAGGTTAAGAAAACCCCGGGATAATTTTTCCATCATTCAACAATTTTTACTTTTGTTAAGTGTTTAATAAATAAAAAACGGATCGCCCGGGACCCGGATGAAAATGAGGGAGTGCGCTGTTCATATGGGATATTCCTGTGGCGTTCCATAAGGTATCATGAAAAAAAATTAAAATATAAAGGAATGAAACGACCGGTTCTGCTTTTTTTACTGACTACTGTTGTCACATTAACGATGAATGCCCGTCCGGGCGAAAAGATCACCCTCGAAGATATTTTTGAGAAAGGCACCTTTCAGGCCAGGTCGGTCAGCGGGCTCCAAACGATGAACGACGGGGAGCACTACACCACCCTGGAGAACGGCACCAAAATCATTAAGAACAGCTACAGCAACGGGGAGGAAACAACGGTTTTGTTTGATATCACCGCCATTGAAGATGCTCCCGTCAGCACTTTCTCCGACTATACCTTTAGCGATGATGAGACCAAAATACTTTTAACCACGGAGAAAAAGCCCATCTACCGCTACTCTTATTCGGCCGTTTATTACATCTGGAATTCGGTCACCGAAGAGTTAACCCCGCTGTCTGAAAACGGACCGCAGCAGCAGGCTACATTCTCACCCGACGGGGAAAGGGTGGCCTTTGTCCGTGCTAATAATCTGTTTATAAAAAACCTGAAATTTGGCAGTGAAAGCCAGATAACTTACGACGGCGAGGAGAACAGGATCATCAACGGGGTCCCCGACTGGGTGTATGAAGAGGAGTTTGGGTTCAACAAAGCATTCTGGTGGTCGCCCGACAGCGAATTTCTGGCATTCATCCGGTTTGACGAAACCGAAGTGCCGGAATACAGCATGACCCTTTATGCAGGGGAACACCCCACCCGGGAGGAGAACACTCCCTATCCCGGCGAAAAAACCTTCAAATATCCCAAAGCCGGAGAAAAAAATTCGGATGTCTCGGTAAAAACGTATGAACTATACTCCCGGAAAACAATCGATGTGGATCTGGGGGAAATGAAAGATTTTTATATTCCCCGGCTGAAATGGACCCCGGACGGGGAAGACCTGGTTCTCATGCGGATGAACCGGCATCAAAACCAGCTTGACATTTTATATGCCAATCCGTACACGGGGGATTCCAAACCCATCCTAACCGAAAAAAACGACCGGTACATCTCCGAAGCATTCCTGGATGCTTTTACTTACCTCGACGACGGTCGCTTCGTCATCACCAGCGAACGCGATGGCTGGTCGCATCTCTACCTGTACGACCGGCTGGGATTTTTGCAGGGACAACTCACATCGGGAGATTTTGATGTAACCGCTTTTTATGGATACGACCCGGAGGAGGAGTTGTTCTACTACCAGGCGGCCGGGGAATCCCCCTTGTGCCGTGAAGTTTATTACACCAGCAAGGACGGGGAAAAAAAAGGAAAACTATCCACTCTCCGGGGGACGAACCGGGCCGAATTCAGTGCCGGCTTCAGTTATTACGTGAACCATTACAGCAGCAGCAAGCAGCCGCCGCTGGTCTCCATCTATGAGAACAAAACAAAGAAACGGATCCGCATTTTTAAGGACGACGAAAAACACAACCAGAAGATCCGCACCCTCCAGGACAATACCTTTCTTCAAAAAAGGCTTGCCAACTACGCGGTTCCTGAAAAACAATTTTTTTCGTTTACCACTTCGGAAGATGTTCAGCTGAATGGTTACATGATCTATCCCGTGAATTTTGATAAAAACAAAACGTATCCGGTTCTGATCACCCAGTACAGCGGACCCAATTCACAAAGCGTCCGTGATTCGTGGGGAGGAATAAAATGGAACCATTACCTTGCCCAGGAAGGGTTCCTCGTTGTTTCTGTGGATCCCCGCGGGACAGCAGCGCGGGGAGAAGATTTCCGGAAGGTCACCTACCGCCAGCTGGGGAAATACGAATCGGAAGATATGGTGGAAACGGCCAAATACCTGGGCTCCCTGCCTTATGTCGATGCAGCGAACATCGGAATATTTGGCTGGAGTTACGGCGGCTTCATGACGCTCCTGTCGATGGAGAAGGGAGGCGCGCTTTTTAAAACAGGGATCGCCGTGGCACCGGTTACCAACTGGCGGTTTTACGACACCATTTACACGGAGCGCTACATGCGTACCCCACAGGAAAATCCGGAGGGATACGACGAGAACTCCCCCCTCACCCATGCGGGTGACATTAAAGGAAGGCTGCTCATTGTCCATGGTTCGGCCGACGATAATGTGCATGCCCAAAACACTTATGAGTTCACCGAAAAACTGGTCCAGGAGGGCATTCAGTTCGATATGGCCATCTATACCAACCGGACCCATGGCATCAGCGGGGGAAATACCACCATGCACCTCTACACCAGAATGACCGACTTTCTGAAAACCTGGTTAAAATAAATTTCTTTGCCGGAATTCCCTGTTGCTGAAACGGAATCATTCCGGGACAGCCCCATGGAACATCAAAAAATAAATAATTTCTTTGAAGAGAAAAAGCCCAACAAACCGCTCCCCCCACCTCCCTTCCTTCGAGGCAGTAATTTTCGATATGGACGGGGTGCTGGTGGATTCTGAGTCCTTTTATAAAAGGGTGGAAAAGAAGCTTTTCAGGCAACTGGGCCTGGAAATATCCGAAAAGGAACACCAGACTTACCAAGGCACTGCTACCGACCGGATGTGGCAATTAATCAAAGATAAACACGGCCTTGATCAACCGGTGGAAGAACTCTTTGAAATGACCAATGCCCTGGTCACATCCTGTTTCAACGCACTAAAAAAAATGGATCCGATGCCCGGAGTTGAGCCCCTGATCATAAAGCTTAAAGCGAAAGGAATCCGCCTCGCGGTTGCTTCCTCATCGTTCCCTGATGCCATTGATGCCATTCTTAAAAAGACAGGATTGGAAAAATATTTTGAATTGGTGGTTGACAGCAGAATGGGCATTGCCAGCAAACCAGATCCGGCGATATTTTTGCTGGCCGCAAAAAAAATGAAGGTGCTTCCTGAAAATTGTCTGGTCATAGAAGATTCCGCCAACGGCATCAAAGCAGCAAAACGGGCCCGCATTTCTTGTATCGCCTTTGCAGGTCCGGGGTCCGAATTTCAAAATCAGTCGGAAGCCGATTGGATCATCAGTGACTTCAGCCAATTAATGGGTGTCTTCTGAATTTTTTGTCTCTTTTTCGTTCACCGCTGCAGCCCCTTCTTCCCCTTTTTCCCGGGAAGTAGTCAGGGTTATTTTTTCTGCCGTTGATTTTACCTTCTCAAGCATATCAATCACCACTTTGTTCAGGTGCTGTTTTAACTCCTCCACTTTCTCAGCAAACGTTTTCGAAATATCGTCTGAAGCACTTTGGGCTTTTTCCGAAATCTTCTCCCGGGTTTCGGAGCCCTTTGCAGGGGCCAGTAAAATGCCGGTTATAATACCGGCTGCCGCCCCCGCAAAAAAACCCGCCAGGATATTTTTAGTCTCTTTCTTCATCACTGGTTATTTATTGATTTTCATTAAA
>JAGYMR010000019.1 GCA_018400515.1 Tangfeifania sp. | reverse complement strand
AAAGGGAGGGGGGTGAAACGAGCATGATGCAAACATCACAAAAGGTGATGAAATGCGAAAGCATTCTATCGAATACCTTTAAAGTAAACGACTGAATGAGATAAATAAAAATACAAGCGAGTTCCATGGGCCTTGTAAACGAAAGATACCATTAATTTATATTTGATTGAATTACAAATGTTTAATTTAATTTTATTCTAATGAATTAAATTTTTATCTTGGGGTGCGTAAGATGCAAATAATTTGTAATTATGCCCTGTAAGAGAATCAGCAGTTTCAAAAATGGCCTTAACCAATGGCTGCTTCAAATGAAAATCCGGTATATGAACTATCTTCTGGCCGCAATAATAATGGTTTTATTCTGTTCCGCTTCTCCAGAGGAGGAAAAGGAACATAAAGCAGCAGTGTACAATAACAAAGAGGGCAACTTGTTGCTTGAGCGCAGTTCTTCCAGGAATGTGGGTGAGGGGACATCCTTTAAAGGATTTGCCTGCAATGAAAAAACGGATGGGAGTTCTGCGGAGAATTTCGATCTTGATTTTACCGTGGAGGAAGCCCCCGGCTGGACGGCGTTGTTTCGGCAAACTACCGGCTGGTTTGGAGCCGACGGGATCTTTTCCCTCCCGGTAAGCGGAGTGGATAAAGCGCGCGACAGCGGCAGCACGCTCCTTCTTTTCAGTGATAGCATGATTGGTGAAATAAAAGGGGGGCAATTGCAATCCGGCTGGACCATGGTGAATAATACCGTGGCTTACCTGCAGGGGGCTGACCCCCGGAAAGACCGTATCCGGTTTTTCTGGGATACCGGCGAAAACGGCCAACCACATTCTCTTTTTGTTCCGGAAACACCATCAGCGGAAGAAGGCGATTATTATTGGCTCGGCGATGGTTTTGTAAACGCAGCTCACAATAACAACACCTACCTCTTTGCCTACAGGATGCGGAACCTTAGCAATGAGGCATGGAGTTTTTCTGAAATGGGCAATGTGTTAATTGTTTTACCTGAAGGGAGTAAGCCGCCGTTTAATGATCAACGGCAGATGGAAACGCCTTTTTATTTCGATGCCTCCGGTGCAAAGGGAAAGGGATCGTTTGGGGCCGGCATCCTCGTGAATACAACGGACGCCGGGGTGGAAAATCCCGATGGGTATATTTATGTTTACGGCGTGAGGGGAAAGGCCAAAAAGCTTCTGGTTGCCCGGGTTTTGCCCCGGGATGTTGAAAATTTTGATGCCTGGCGTTTCTGGGATGGCAATGGCTGGAATGCCGACATGTCCAGATCGTTTCCTGTGGCGGAGAGGGTCTCCAATGAGTTGAGCGTTACCCCCCTGCCGGATGGAAGGTATGTGCTTGTATACCAGGAAGGGGGAATGGGATCAACCATAGGACTCCGGGTAGGAGCCACCCCGAATGGTCCGTTCGGCCCCCAATTGGATGTTTGGGAATGTGAGGAGCCGCAGCAAGAGAATATTTTTGTATACAATGCCAAAGCACATCCGGCCCTTTCCCAGCCCAACGAGTTGCTGATTAGTTACAATGTGAACGCTTTCGATTTTTTAAATGAGATCAACAAAAATCCGGATTTATACCGGCCCCGGTTTATAAGAATCCGGTTCCACAGTGAACAATAAACCAGTGATTTGTTCTGCAAACAGCCCGGCTCCGTTTTGTTGGAGGAAGGTCAATGCGGGGCACTCCACCCAAAATGGGGCACCCAATATGTTGTACATTCTGACTAAGTTGAAGGTCAGCTTTTCAGTGTTTTTGTTTCTTAAATAGTATCTTTGATCCTGGATTATTCCCGTGGAACCAAAAGGAAATATAGGCTTATTACTCTGCAATGTTCTCGAAAATTTAACTTTTAGAAAATATTCTCCATAAATGAAGATGCGACAAAATTTCAAAAGACCGGCAATCATTTGTTTATTTTTTTTCCTTTGCCTCGATGCATTTGCGGTATGGGGGCCTTATCCCAAAATACCGGAACCGGGAGGACCGGGGAAAAGTGAGGGCGTTTCCCGGCCGGATGAAAAAGGGAAAAAGGAACAGGAGAGATCAAATTTTTCCAGAGAGGACGGGACGCTTCCCCTGATCCCTTATCCCAGGGAAATCCGGAGAACTGATCAATACTTCCGGATACAACCGGGAACAGGGATCCACGTCTTAAGCAATGAGCAAGAGGATCTTTTTGCAGCAGAAGATTTAACCGGCGGGATCAGGCAGATCACCGGAATGGAGTTAACGGTTCAGAATGGGGGGGCGGACATCGCTAATTCCATTGTACTGACCCGCCCCGGATTGAATGAGAAAATGGACCGGTGGTTATCGGGGGAGAACCTGGAAATCGCAAAGGACTTCCACGAAGAGGGATATGTGCTTCTTGTCAACGGCAGCAATATCCTTGTTGCGGCCAACAGCGCCACCGGGATCTTTTACGGGGTTCAAACCCTGAAGCAGTTGATTCACAGGAATTCAGGAATCTTCCGGGTGCCCGGGGTGAAAATCAGGGATTGGCCGGAAATGCGGTACCGCTGGATACAGGATGACTGGAATCGCGGCCCTATTCCCAAACTGGCGTATGCAAAGGAACAGGTCCGGATTCTTTCAGAGTATAAACTGAACGGGTACATGATCTATTCGGAGAATCTGTTTCAGTCGGAGTTGTACCCAACGGTTAATCCTTACGGGGGCACCATTAAATCTGATGAGATGGCAGAACTTATTGCCTTCGGGAAAAAGCATCACGTGGAAATTATTCCGCAACAGCAAACTTTTGGCCATTTGCATTATGTGCTCCGGCAGGAGCAGCTGGCACCTCTGGGTGAACGCCGGGGAAGCCAGATATTGAGTCCCGCAGAAGAGGGATCCTATCAATTTATTGATGACTATCTTGGAGAGATCGTCCCCATGTTCTCCTCCGGTTTTTTCCATATCGGCTGTGATGAAACATTTGAACTGGGGCTGGGGAAAAGTAAAGGCATGGTTGAGCGAAGCTCATTTATTGACGTGTACCTGGACCATTTGAGGAGAGTGGCTGCTTCCCCGGCACTTCAGGGGAAAAAATTATTGTTCTGGGGGGAGATCGCCCTGAAGCATCCGGAAAAACTGGATGAGTTGCCCGGGAATGTCATCCCCGTTCCATGGCAATACCTGCCAATGGACAGCTATAAGACCTATGTCCAACCCTATGCCGACCGGAACATGAAAACCATCGTTGCACCGAGTGCTTTTTTTGGAGGGCGACCTTTTCCTGATTTTAGTGCCCGGTTAATCAATATCCGGAATTTTGTGAGGGACGGGCAGAAATACGGAGCCGAAGGCATGTTGAATACCACCTGGGATGACTTGGGAGAAGACATTTTTGGAATGGGTTGGTATGGGATTATTTTTTCAGCAGCAGCTTCCTGGCAGGAAGGGGAGAGTGACCTTATAAAATTCAGGGATGCTTATGACTGGGCATTTTACCGCATACCGGAGGGCAACCGGGTGGCCCGGGCCATTGAAATGCTGGCCGCTGTGAATGATACTATGGATCCTGTTATTGGGCGCGTAAATACCGAAATGATATACAGCAATCCTTTTGTGGAAGCCGGCACTGCTTTGCAGAACCGTATCCAGGAAAGCGGCAAAGCTCCTTCCATGCGTCTTCAATGCGAAGATGCTTATACCGTCTTTAAGCAATCCGGGAAGCAAGCTGAAATCCACAAAGAGACCATTGATGCACTGCTTCTGGGCGCCAGGCGAATGGAGTTTATTTTTCATAAATCCATCCTGGCCAGCCAGATGTCGCAACTTTTTGATTCTTTTGTCCGGAATGAGGATATTAGCCTGGGAGTCAATACCCCCCAATACGATTTAATTATGCCTTATGCAAGCAGACTGGGCTCTCTCAGGGATGTGACCAAAGAGCTCAAAATGTTCCACGAGGACCAGTGGAATAAGGAGAACCGGCCATTCCACCGGGACCTGATTGAAATGCGGTACATGCGGTTGCTGATGGGCTGGGAGGATATGTACGAACGGATTCTGAAAGACATTCGCCATGCGGGATCCAACGAGGGCCAGCATTTGCCTCGCGAGGAAGTGGGGTTTGGTTTTGAGCGTCCCGGTCCGGCGTATTATAAATAAAAGGGAATGGAATCCATGCTCCCGGAATTCATGGAATCACTTTTCCCGGGAAAACCTGACTGACCGAATCAGCTGACGATGCCCCAGGTTTTGCCAACGGCAGGGGAGTATGATTTCATGAGGGCATTTATTGAAGCTCTTCCATTTTTTTATTGATAAAAATTAATATCTTAGTTGGTAGTTCAGAAGGGTTTTCATAATAAACGAAGGCAATCGGAAAGCTTTCGAATCCTTGGCTCATTGAGCGTATCTGTTTCCGGCCTTTCCTTCTTTTGAATGCTTATGGATACCCTCTGGGGAAACGTGAAAATGAACCGGCCGGCAGTGATCGAAGCGATTTTTGTGAATGAAAATGAATGACGAAGGAACCATAAAATTCAGGTGTATCCGCACGGAATCACCGGTGCGGATGCTCAATGAACAGTTCCGGTTGCTCTGCAAATGGCGCCGGAAAATGTTTGATGCACAATTGATCGGCGCCTACCCCGATGGCATTGGTTATGGAAATATTTCCATCCGGAAAGCCCCGGATTCATTTTTTATTACCGGCTCCGGAACGGGAGGGATGAAAGAACTGGAGAAGAAACACATTTCTTTGGTTACCGGCTGGTCGCACGAGGATAACCGGGTGACCTGTTCCGGGGCGGTCAATGCTTCGGCGGAATCATTAACCCATGCCGCCATTTATGAAGCCATCCCTGATGCAGGGGCGGTTATTCATATTCACCACAAGGGGATGTGGGATCAGTTTACCGGTCAGCTTCCGGTTACCTCCCCTGAAGCGCTTTATGGTACTCCCGAAATGGCCAAGGAGGTAAAAAGGGTGGCTTTGGCAATGGATCCCGGGAAAGATCCTGTTATCGTTATGGGGGGCCATGAAGAGGGACTGATCGCCTGGGGAACATCGCTGCAGGAAGCCGGCGAAACATTGTGGAAGTTTTATCTGGAGTTCCGGAACACTGCGCCGGGACCTTTTGGAGGATAATTGTTGATTTTCTGAACCATTCGGACAGATTGTCCCGGGTCTGGAAAATCCTGAACCATAAAAACCTGATAACCATGAATCAAAAACTTCGATTGTCCGCCTTACTTCAACGGTTTTCTTACAAAGGTAAGCGCCGGAAGTTTCCTGATTTAAATTTTTTCTTTCCCGGAAGCCGGAGGAATGCCGGACCGGTTCCCGCCGGTTGGAATGGCTTCTGTTTTTTTCGCAGCACTGGGAATTTTAACCCGGGGTATCTTACCCGGTTCTTTCTATTCTTGTTTCTTTTTTCCGGCGGGCTGCAACCCTTGCAGGCCCAAATCAATCCAACCAATGTGCAGCTGCGGGTGAAGACCCCCGGGCATGCCTGGCGACCCCCATTTGGTCCGGAGCGGGTGGGCCGGTCAGCCGGTGTGATCGTCTCTTTTGAATCGGAAAATATTCCGGCAAGAGCCTACCAACTGGTGGGTTATTCCGGGGGGAAGGAGGTGTTCCGTCTGGATATTTCGTTGGTTTTCAGGCCTCCCGTTTCAGGGAGAATGGCCGGAGAAGCCGTTGCCGGCAGGGACTCTTTTTATATTGTTAGCAAACCTGAAGCAAAAGGGCTTGTTTTTTGGGGAAGACCTTTCCTGGCCGCGGATCTGGATGAGCTGGCCCTTTTCTTTTTGGGGAAGAGCATAAATCCTGTTGAACTGGACCGGCAGAAGGTCCACTTAAAACATTTTGAAGCAGAAGCCCGGGTGCGGCCCGATGAGGTGATCAATCCGGTGGATCTGGGGGCTATATTGGTTCCTGCCGACTGGCTGCGGCTGGCAGGGGGACAAAAAGCCTTCGTTACGGTGGCTGCTTTATCCCGGACGGCTGGTATTCCGGAAGCACGGGTCAAAGCATGGTACGAATCTGCCCCCCATAATGTGGTGGAGGAGCCTTTTGCCATGAAGCGTGCCAAAAAGTGCCAGAAAGTGTTGCCCCTTCCTCCCTGTTCCGGAAAACTGAAAAAGGATGTGCTGCATGTTTCGATCGCAGATGGAGGGGGAAAAGCGTTATGGCATAAAGAGGTCACGGTGATGATCGTACCTGATCCTCCCGATCTTCCTGAGTTTGGAGCGGTTTTTACCCGGTTGCGCTATGATCCTCCTGTGATCAATATGGTCAATTATGTAAATCAACCGCTTGATTACGGTGAATTATGGGAGCCTGAATTTAAGGACCTGGTTGTGGCCCTTCCGAATGGTTCCCGGTTTGTATTCTGGCGGGGATCCAGTTACGTTCCTTTCTGGGCGGGGCAATACAACACGATTTTTACCTATGAATGGGCCGAGATAATCTCTCCGAGGGATGAGTTTGTTGATTGTCCGGAACCTTTGATGGATAAAGAACTGCGCTTTGCAAACGTGGAAATTCTGGAGTCGTCTGCCGCCCGGGTACACGTTCGGTGGAGCTACCAGTCATGTGACTTCAACTACAAGGTGAACGGGGATTATGCCGTGGAAGATTATTACTTTTATCCCGATGGCTTCGGAACACGGGTACTTCATCTGGCTTCCGTCCCCGAATCGCAATACGAAGTATCGGAGTTCCTAACCCTTGCCCCGCAGGCGGCGTTTCCCCTCGATTTCCTTCCTTCCCGGCCAATCGATCTCCTTTCGGTGGAAACAGGAGAAAAGAAAACGATTGGCTTGCCTGACAGGGCTCCCTCCTGGAAATCGGTCCCGGACCCGGTGCTTTACCGCATCCGGCTGCACAAAAAGGAGCCCCTGGCGGCCATTAATTTCAGTCCCTATTTGTTTACAAAACCAAGGGTTTACATCCCCTTTTACGATGAGGACGGACTCCTGGTGACACCGGCATACTGGGGCGGTCATTTTCCCCTGAGCCGTGGGTTTAAAACCATGACACAGATCCATGAATCCATCCTTTCCGGCCCTTCGAGTAACAGTTTGGTGACCTGGGCTGACAACCGGCCCTGGCCACTAAAAAGCGTGATAACGGAAACGGAAGATGCCCTGGGGGTTACAAAACCGATGAAAAAAGATACCTGGGCCTGGCTGATCGGGATGAGTGATGCCGGCGATGAAAGCCTGCTGCAGTGGGCGGAAAGTTATGCCCGGATGCCTGCCCTCGAATTAAAAGGGGCCAGGGAAGATGTGGATGTTTATGTCCCCGAACGGCGGGCTTTGTGCCTGATTGTGGAAAATAAAAATGTCCGCATCACTATCCGTCCTGATAACTGGTGTGTGAATCCCGTGTTTGAACTGAAGAATGCTCCGGGCAAACTTCATGGGGTGAAGCTGGAGGGGAACTCCCTGCCTGCTGAAAAATATGCCTGGGATGGGAAAACCCTTTGGGTAAATGCAAAAATGGACCGGCCGCAGACACTTGAATTGCGCTTTGGGGAATAAGCAGCCTAAAACAACAGGCGGTCTACCTCCTCCTCAAGCATGGGATTTCCATAGGTGATGTTTTGGTCCTTCTCGAAATCGTAAAGGGTGAGGATGCGGAGCCTGTAATAAGCCACCCAGTAGCTGCGAATGGAATTGATGTAGTCCCGCTTAGCTTTTTCACGCTCCTGAAGGGCAATGTTCAGGTCATTGATGCTGAGTTCCCCGTTTTGAAATTTTTTGAGTGCGATCTGGTACCCGTTTTCCGCAACTTTGTCGGCCTCTTCGGCTGTTCGGAGCTGGTCTTTCAGAAGGCTGAACTGCTCAACCTGAACGATTACCTGGCGGTCAAACTCTTCCATGTCTTTGTTGACATCATAAATGGTCAGCTCCCGTTCCGATTCGGCCAGTTTTACGGTGGATGCGGAACGGCCCCAGTCAAGAATGGGAATGCTCAGGGAGATGCGAAGCATCCGGTCCTTTTCGGGCTGATCGTAAATGTCCAAAAACTCCTCGGCACTGTTTGAAAGACCGAAACTTCCCCGGAGCGTGGCGTTGAGTCCGGTACTGTTTTTCGCCTGGGCAAGCTCACGATCGGCATTTATCAACCGCCTTTTGTAAAGGGTGGTTTCCAGGCGGTTCTCCTTTGCCTTGGCCAATGCTTTTTCCGGGTCGATCTCAAAAAGGGGAAAGTCGAGGGGAATTTTCAGATCAACCTCCCTGGATTGTTCCAACCCCACATACCTTTTTAACTCAAAGTCGGTATTTTTAAGGTCCATGCTTGCCTGGTTCAATGCTTTTTGTGCATTTAAAACCGAAAGTTCAATCCGGGAAAACTCATTTTCCGAGATCTTTCCCAGCGCTTTTTTTGTTTCCGAGATCCGCAGGTTGTCTTTGCTGTTTTCCAGGTTGCTTTTGGCCAGTTTGTAATTCGTCTGAACCATTAAATAGTTGAAAAACCGGTAAGTAGAATTCAGTGCAATCTCTTCAATATCCTCAATAAAGCGCTTCTGGGCTTCATCATATACCATGGGCTCAGTTTTCCGGTACCATTTCATCCAGTTATAAGCAAAGAGGGGCTGGGTAAAACCAATCACAAAAGGGCTTCCTGAAAAACTGATCTCATTTTTGTTCAGGTTCTGGATGCCGTAGGCCGAAGTACTCGCATAGATGGTGGTCCCCAGTTGGGGAATTGACTGGCTCAGCGATAAATAAGCTGAGGCGGCCAGGTTGGAGACCTGTTTGAATTCGATACTCCCGTCAGGCTGGGTAATCGGCTGGGTGGAATGGGTATAATTGGGAAGATCGCCCGCCAGGGTCAACTGCGGACGGAAGCGTGTCTTAAAGTTCCGGTACCGCCAGTAATAATTGACATCACGGTTCTGGATGTATTTGGATGAGGGCGATTGCGAGATCGCAAGGTCAATGATGCCATCGAGGGTCAGTTGGAACTGAAGTGAATCATTTTGGCCGAATGACGGATTGACAAGCAGTACAAAACCCGTCAGGAAGAAAAAAATTGCCTTTCTCATTTTTCCGGGGCTATTTTTGAATTTCAATTTCATCGAGGTGCCTGAATGCCCCCAGACCATCGGTGATAATGACGTCTCCTTCATTGAGACCGGACAAAATTTCGCAAAAATTGTTCCCGGTGATCCCGAGGGTTATCTCTTTTTTGACGGCTTTATTGCCTTGTAACACAAAAACCGTTTGTGTTTTATCGGTTTCAAAGCCGGGCTGTTTTTTTATTCTTAAGGTGTTTTCTTTCAGGTTATTAATGATCTGTATCTCCACCTGCTGGTTGGCGATGAGTTTGGGATGGCTGCTCTCTTTCAGATGGACATTGAACTGGATTTTGTTGTTTTCCACCAGCGGGGTTATGGTCCCAACCGTTCCTTCCAGCTGTTCATCCTCCAGTTTGACCAGTACTTTGTTCCCGGTTTTTAACTGTTTGGCAAATTTCTCCTCGACCGAACCACTGATCTTGAACGACGAGAGGTTGGACATCCGGACCAGTAGCTGGTCGGCGCCCACCTTTTCCCCTTCATGACCGTTTACTGAAAGGATAATGCCGGAAGAGGGGGCCCGGATACTCATTTCCCGGAGCAGCCGCTCTTTCTCTTTCAACAATTTTTCCTGCATCTGTATCTGCAGCAAAAGGCCTTTCTCCTCCATCCGGAGCTGTTTCAGCCGGATGGAATTTTTCTCGGTCAGTGTTTTCAGGTCTTTTTCGGCTAACGTAATCTCCTGTTCGGTCTGGCCAATCTTGGCGGGCGAGATCCCGCCCACTTCGAGCAATTGCTTCTGGTCAGCCAGCTGCGATTTCAGCGAAGTAATCCTCAGCTTTTTGACCTCTTCGCTGTAGTCCAGATCAAGCCGCGTGCTCTGGGCATTTAACCGGGTACGCTCCAGGTTGTTGCGCCGGACTTCCAGTTGATCTTTGATGTCTTCAATCTGGTTCCTGACATTCTCTTTGTTCAGCTCGAGAATGAGGTCCCCCTCTTTCACACGAATGCCGGGTTCCGCCAAAATGGATTCAATAATTCCCGCCCCCGGACTTAATACAAGGACTTCGCTTTCTGATTCCACCACCCCCGTGGCATTGATCGCTGAAAGAACCTGCCCCCTGTCAACCGTTGCTGTTGTGTAGTTCCCCGGTTTAAGGGTGTTGGGCAGCAATATTCCTGAATAATATAAAACTGCCGCCACCGTAACTAGCAACAGGAAAACAAGGAGAATGAACGATAATTTTTTCTTGTTCGTCATGTTTTTGTGTTGGATGTATTGATTATTAATGCTGAAGAAAGAGGTACCCCTCGAAGTATCCATTCTTACGCGGGTGCAAAGTTAATAAAACCTTTTTTATTTTTTCATATTGTGGTATCTTTGATTCTCTTTGAATGACAGAGGCAATGGCTCAAAAAAGAATCTGTTTTAAAAGCATTGGAGCGGTTACTTTTTCCCGGAACAAACGATCGAGGAACCTGAAAATTAGTGTTAAACCCGATAAGTCGGTACTTGTTTCCTTTCCTTTTTTTGTTTCGGAAGAGGAGGTACTGGCTTTTCTTTCAAAAAACGAAGCCTGGATTTGCAGGCAACAGGAAAAGATCGACCGGAAGAAAACCGTTTATTCGGAAGGGATGGTTCTGAATACTAAAAAGCATTCCCTTGAAATCCGCCGGGGTTCCTCCAACAGGGCAGAACCCGATGGTTCGTTTATTGCCTTGTATGTGGAGGATTTTGATTCAGAAGCATCGCTCCGTTATATTGATCAGGTCCTGACGGCTGTATACCGGCTGGAAGCACGGATGCTGCTGCCTCCCCGGTTACAGGAACTTGCCCGGCAGCATGGTTTCCGGTATCAGAAGGTGACTATCCGCAACAACCGCCGGAATTGGGGCAGTTGTTCCTCCCGCAACAATATCAGCCTGAACCTTCAGATGATGAAGTTGCCCGATGAACTGATCGACTACATATTGCTGCATGAGCTGGTGCATACGGAGATCAAAAACCACAGCCCGGCTTTCTGGGAAAGACTGAACGGACTTACCGGTCAGCGGGCCCGCAAGCTGGCCGGGGAAGTAAAGAAATTTTCAACATACACTGTTTAACGAATGGACTGGAACAAATTACTTTCAGCAAAACGGCTGGGAATGGAGGACTGGAAACCTACCGCCAGGAGTGAGGACCGGACACAGTTCCAGCGGGATTACGACCGCATCATTTTTTCTTCCCCTTTCCGGAGAATGCAAAATAAAACCCAGGTTTTTCCGCTTCCTGAACACATCTTTGTCCATAACCGGCTGACCCACAGCCTTGAAGTTGCCAGTGTGGGCCGTTCGCTGGGGAATTTGCTGGCCGAGAAAATTGGTCGCGAGAATCCTGAAAACCGGCTGGTTCCTGAAATCGGGACCATTGTTTCGGCGGCCTGCCTGACACACGATCTGGGCAACCCGCCATTCGGCCATTCAGGCGAATCCGCCATTTCCCGGTTTTTCCTGAATAACGCAGGGAAAATCTTTAAAAACCAATTGACCGAAGGGGAGTGGAAAGATTTTACCCATTTTGACGGGAATGCCAATGCCTTTCGTATTTTAACCCATCAGTTCAGGGGAAAACGTCCGGGGGGATTTGCCCTGACCTATTCAACGCTGGCCGGCATCGTAAAGTATCCCTATGCATCGGAGAAAGCTACCCGGTCGAAGTTCGGTTTTTTTCAGTCGGAAAAGGAAGACTATGAAAAAATTGCAGCCGAAATGCACCTTCCGAAACTTAACGACCGGCCCGGGGAGTACATGCGCCACCCCCTGGTTTACCTGGTGGAGGCTGCCGATGATATCTGTTATCAGATCATGGATCTGGAGGATGCCTGCAAACTGGGTATTTTAAGCCATGAACAGGTGCAAAGCCTTTTTCTGGATTTTTATGATCCGGAAGCGGATAAAAAGTCGCTGAAAAGCATCAAAAAAACCCTGGAACGGGTCACCGACAAGAATGAGCAGATCAGCTACCTGCGTGCCGGTGTGATTGGAAAACTGGTTCGTGTTTGCATGCAGGTCTTTGAGGCCAACCGGGAGTCCATCATGAATGGAAGTTTTTCAAAAAGCCTGGTTGGCTCCCTGCCCCCGAAACAGGAGGAGGCCATGAAAGCGGTTAAGGAGGTCTCTTTTGCAGAGGTCTATAACCACCGTTCCGTGGTGGAAATTGAAATTGCCGGTTATAAAATCATCGGGGCGCTCCTCGAAGAATTTGTCGGCGCTGTCATTTATCCGGAAGAGGCTTATTCCAGAAAAATCTTGTCGTTGCTCCCTGAACAGTATGAACCCCAGAGCGGGCGGGTATACCATAAGATCCAGTCGGCCGTGGATTTTATCTCCGGAATGACCGACATTTATGCCCTTGACCTTTACCGGAAGATCAAGGGCATCAGTTTGCCGGAGGTGGTTTAAAAAAGTTTTATCCCTCCAGTAAATTGTTCAGAAGACCGCCGCGGGATTCTTTCCCGGTATTTCCTCCGCGGGGGGAAAGCTCCCGGATTAGTTTGGAGATGGGCATGCTTTGCAGCCATACTTTTCCCGTGCCGCGCAGGGTCGCCAGGAAAATACCTTCCCCGCCAAAGAGCATGGAGCGCAATCCCCCGGCTTTTTCAATGCTGTAATCAATGCCGGGCTGGAACCCGACGATGCAGCCGGTATCCACCTTTAGGGTTTCATTGTTCAGCTCTTTTTCAATGATCGTGCCGCCCGCATGGACAAACGCATTTCCGTCGCCCTGCAATTTTTGAAGTACAAAACCTTCTCCTCCGAAAAACCCCGCTCCCAGCTTCCGGCTGAAAGTGATGGATATTCCGGTCCCCAAAGCGGCACATAAGAAAGCATCCCGCTGAACAATCACAGAGCCTCCCAGCTCCTTGAGCTGCAAGGGGATAATGGTTCCCGGATAGGGGGCTGCAAAAGCTACGTGCTTTTTCCCTGCCCCCTCATTGGTAAAATGCGTGAGAAACAGGGATTCACCCGTGAGGAGCCTTGAACCCGCTGAAAACAATTTATCGAAAAATCCTGCCTGCGGATTTGACCCGTCCCCCATGCGGGCCTGATAGCTTATTCCGTCGTCCATATAGAGCATGGCACCGGCTTCGGCAATGACGGTTTCTCCCGGGTCAAGTTCAACTTCCAGCGACTGGACATCGTAACCTGTGATTTTGTAATCGATTTCGTGTGATTGCATGTGATTCGATTTTGATTTCGAGCTAAAGATAACGATTTTGAAATTTCCTGAATATAGGAGAAAGTGCCATTTTTTTCCGACATTTGCAAAAATTTATTTTGAATGAGCCGAAAAGAGAAAAATCGCCCCGGAGAACAACACCGCAAAAAAAACAGGAGTGGAAAAGAGGTCTCCGTCGACCGGAGGAGGGCTTCCGGCAATAAGCGGCCCGGGGGGCAAAAACAGCCTCGTGGAAAGGGGGCTAAAGCCTCCGGGCATCAGAAGAAGCCTCCCGAACGGACGGCCACAACCGGAGAGATGCGGCTGAACCGCTTTTTAGCTCATGCCGGGGTTTGTTCGCGGCGGGAAGCCGATAAGTACATTGCCGCCGGATTGGTAACGGTGAATGGCAAGACAGTCACCGAAATGGGGGTACAGGTAAAAATGGCCGACGACGTGCGTTTTGACGGGCGGAAACTGAATGCCGAAAAAAAGGTGTATCTCCTGTTGAATAAACCCCGGGGGTTCATGACTACTACCGACGACCCGCATGCTGATAAAACAGTGATGGACCTGGTGAAAGAGGCCTGCAGCGAACGTATATACCCGGTAGGGCGTCTCGATAAAAATACCACGGGCGTGTTGCTCCTTACAAACGATGGGGAGCTTTCGAATCGCTTAACCCACCCACGCCACCGTGTCCAAAAGATTTACCAGGTATCGCTCGATAAGCCGGTGACCAAAAACCACATGGTGAGCATCGCAGAGGGCATTGAACTGGAAGATGGCTTCATCGCCGCGGATGCTGTACGGGTGATCGACCCGGCCGATAAAACCGAGTTGGGACTTGAGATTCACTCCGGACGGAACCGGATCGTGCGCCGTATTTTTGAACACCTTGGTTATCGTGTCAAAAAACTCGACCGCGTTTTTTTTGCCGGACTGACCAAGAAAAACCTGCCCCGGGGAAAATACCGGATGCTTTCGGAAAAGGAGGTGCAGTTTTTGAAGATGAAATAAGGGTGTAATTTTTTTTGCCATCCCATTACTAATAAACTGGATTTGGAACAGGATTTTCTGCAAATAATTCAAAAGAATCAGGGTATTATTCAAAAGGTTTGCAATATGTATTGCGATACCCGGGAGGATCGGGATGATCTTTTTCAGGAGATTGTTGTCCAACTTTGGAAATCCTTCCCTTCCTTCCGGAATGAAGCAAAAGTGTCGACGTGGATGTACCGGGTGGCACTCAATACGGCCATTACTTCCTTTAAAAAGAGCAAACGCCGGCCGGATAAAAGCCAACTGTCAACCGAAAATTTTGAAGTGGCTGAGGATCTGTACGATTTTGAAACCGAAGAAAATATTAAACGGCTTCATGCGTCCGTTTCCAGCCTTACAGGGATTGAAAAGTCGATCATTCTTCTGTTTTTTGAAAATAAAAAATATGAAGAGATCGCTGAAATTACCGGCATTACCCAAAACTATGTGCGGGTAAAAATGAACCGGATAAAAAAGAAGTTGCGGAAGCAGATGGAAAAACAGGGAGGATAGTTATGGATATTAAAGAATTGAAAAAAACATGGGACAGGGTGCCAGCCGGCAATCCGCTTGATGAGAGTCAAATAAGCGGGATGGTGCACAAAAAAGCCGGGCACCTGATCGGGCGGATCGACCGGAATATCCGCATTGGTTTTGTAGTCCTTTTTTTGCTGATCACCCTTTTTATCCTGGATGATTTTGTTTTTTCACCCCTTTTACTGGATAAACTGGGCACCGGCCTTGAGATCCCCGGATGGCTGACATTCCTGAGCATTTTCTGCAATGCTTTCCTGCTTATCACCTTCCTGTTTTTTACCGTTCAATATTATCATGTAAAGAGGAAGGGTGCTATTAACAGCCATTTGCGCGATACCCTGGTGAAAATAATCCGGACCCTCCGGATCTATCAGCGGCTGTTTTACCTTGCACTGACGGTGCTTTTTGTGGCGGTGGCCATCTCATTTATTACCGGAATGGTTGCGGGCATGACGGAGAGCCTGAATGGTCAGGGCCTTTTGCTGGAGGAGATTCCGGCAGGCAGGTTAGCACTGGTCATTGGCACAGGCCTCAGCGTGCTGGGGATTATCGTCGGCGGCCTCTTCTTTTTCCTGCGCTGGGGATTTCGCCGGCTTTACGGGAATTATATCCACAAACTGAAACAGACCCTCCGGGAACTGGAGGAGGAGGGGATGGAGGAATAATTTTCTGGATGGATTCCCCTATTCTGGGGAAGCTTTTTTATTTTTGCGGAAAAGGTAAGAGCGCTTTCCCTCCGGGACGGTTTTGCCGCACCGGAAGAAAAGCGAATGCGGAGAGCAAAAGGAAAGATAACATTTAATAAAATGACATTAATAAAGTCAATTTCAGGAATCCGGGGAACCATTGGCGGAAAGCCGGGGGAAGGCCTGAGCCCCCTGGATGTTGTAAAATTCACATCGGCGTATGCCGCATGGGTTCAACAAAATTCGGAACCGGGAAGGCTGAAGATCGTTGTGGGCCGCGATGCCCGGATTTCAGGAGAGATGGTCGCCACCCTGGTGGTCGCCACATTAAACGGGATGGGCATTCATGTGGTGGATATCGGGCTTGCAACCACCCCCACCACCGAAATAGCCGTTACCGAAGAAAAAGCACAGGGGGGGCTGATCCTGACGGCAAGCCACAATCCGGAACAGTGGAATGCCCTGAAGCTCCTTAATTCACGGGGGGAGTTTCTGAACGCGGACGAAGGGGCAAAGGTCCTGGAACTGGCAGCGTCGGAAACTTTCTCCTTTGCGGAGGTGGATGCCCTGGGAACGGTGGTGAAAAAAGATTATACCTCCCTGCATGTTCAGAAAGTAGTGGAGCTTGACCTGGTCGACCCCGCTGCCATTGAAGCAGCAGACCTTACGGTGGCGGTTGATGCCGTTAATTCGGTGGGAGGGATCGCTATGCCCGCATTGCTGAAAGCCCTCGGAGTAAAAAAGGTGGTGGAGATCAATTGTGAACCTACGGGGCATTTTGCCCATACCCCTGAACCCATTCCGGAAAACCTGGCCGGTACATCCCGAAGCATCGCCCAAAACAACGTCCATGTGGGGTTTGTGGTGGATCCGGATGTCGATCGCCTGGTCATTATCAACGAAGATGGATCCTTCTTTAACGAAGAGTATACCCTGGTGGCCGTGGCGGATTATGTGCTGAGCCGGACCCCCGGAAATACCGTCTCCAATATGTCCTCGAGCCGGGCTTTGCGCGATGTCACTGAAAAACATGGGGGCTCCCATGCTGCCTCGGCGGTGGGGGAAGTGAATGTGGTGGCAAAAATGAAAGAAATAAACGCTGTTATCGGCGGTGAAGGGAATGGCGGGGTTATTTATCCGGTAAGCCATTATGGTCGTGATGCCCTGGTCGGGGCTGCCCTTTTCCTTACCCACCTGGCAAAAAGCGGGATGAAGTGCTCTGAATTGCGGGGAAAATATCCGGATTATTCCATCTCCAAAAATAAGATTGAATTAACCCCGGATACCGACGTCGACGCTATTCTGCAGCGCATGAAAGAAAAATATGTGCACGAAAAGGTGAATACAACCGACGGAGTGAAGATCGATTTTGCCGATTCCTGGGTCCACCTGCGCAAATCCAATACCGAACCCATTATCCGGATCTATTCGGAAGCTCCTTCCGAAGGACAGGCAAAAGACCTTGCCCGTCAAATAATGCGCGAAATTGAACAGGTAAAAGGAAGATGAACTTCTTATATTAATTTTATATTTTATCCCAATGAAACGGAAAAAGAATATCGCCATCGTGGCCCATGACCACCGGAAAAAAGACTTTATCATCTCTTCCGACTTGTTCCACGCACATTATAAACCGGCAATAAAAAATTATCAGTCGTACATCTCACGGGATCTGGATCTGGGGTAATTTTTTTCCGTTCCGGATAATCGGATAGCCTGTATTTTCATAAACCGCCCGCAGGTTCCATCACCCTGCGGTAAAAATAAAAAAAATGTCTAACGAATTGCTATGGCTGGCCATGCTACTGGCAAACTTCCTGCTTATTATTCTTGCCTATAAATTGTTTGGTAAATGGGGATTGATTATCTGGATCCCTGTTTCAGGAATCGTGGCGAATATTCAGGTGATCCAGACCATCCGGTTGTTTGGTATGGCGGCTACCCTCGGGAACATCGTCTATGCCTCTTCTTTCCTGGTTACCGATATTCTTTCGGAAAATTACGGGAAGGAGGATGCCAAAAAAGCGGTCTGGATCGGTTTCTTCAGCCTGATATCGATGACTTTGCTGATGAACCTTTCCCTGGAATTTTCACCCCTGGCGGGCGATGATTTTTCATTTGTTACCCACAAAGCGACCGGAACCATTTTTAAACTGATGCCCCGCATTGCCCTGGCCAGCCTTACGGCTTACCTCTTTTCCCAGCGCCATGATGTCTGGGCGTATCATTTCTGGAGGAAACGCTTCTCAAAAGACCGTCAGATCTGGCTGCGCAATAACCTCAGCACCATGGTATCGCAATTGATCGACAGTGCCATTTTTGTTTTGATCGCTTTTTGGGGGGTATATGATGCAAAGGTCTTGTTGGAAATTTTTATCACTACCTACTTTCTGAAATGGATTGTTGCCGCCGCCGATACGCCCTTTGTTTATTGGGGAAAGTGGATTTTTAAAAAGGATCGTTATTGGTTTGATTGACAGGAGAACCGCTTTTTGCCGGGAGATGCGCGGCTGGATGGGTACCCGGAAAGCTGACAAGGGAGTATTATTTTTCCCGGGGAGGTTGAGTGATTATTCCTGTTTTGTTCCTTGTTGGGAACCGGATTTGCAATAATTCTTTAGATTTGTTGCTTTCTAAAGAATGAAATGGGCATGAAAATATTCTCACAGGCTGGAGCAGGATTGTTATTTTTATGAGGGAACAGAGTGAAAGCATCTGTTCATCAATGCTTAATGAACTTGTTTGCGGATAATGATAAAATATTTAACGGATGATAGTTTATAAGTTTGGAGGAGCATCAGTAAAGAGTGCGGATGCCGTGCGCAATATTGGCCGGATCCTCCACAAAAACGAAGAGAACCTGATCGTGGTCATTTCGGCTATGGGAAAAACCACCAACCTGCTGGAAACCCTTGTGCGGGCCTATTTTGAAAAAGGGGAACACAAATGGAGAATTCTGGAGCAGTTTGAAAAATATCATACGGAAATTTGTGAATCGCTTTTTGGTGCCGGTGCTACACCGGATGAGGTGCTGGCTCTTTTTGATGAACTGGAAGAGAAATTAAATAAAAATCCTTCACTCGATTATAATTTTGAATATGATCAGATCATCTGTTACGGCGAATTGGTTTCCACACGGATTGTCAGCATTTATTTATACCGCACCGGCATGAAAAATGAGTGGGTGGACGCGCGGAGCTGCATTCGCACCGACGATGTCTTCCGCGATGCCTCGGTCGACTGGGAACTTACGGAAAGTTTGTCGAAAGACTTGTTTACTTTCAGGGATACCGGATTGTACCTTACCCAGGGATTCATTGGGTCCACTCTGTCCAATCTTAACACTTCTCTCGGACGGGAAGGTTCCGATTTTTCCGCCGCCATTCTTGGAAATGTTTTAAATGCCGAAAGTGTCTCTTTCTGGAAAGATGTTCCCGGTGTGCTGAGTGCCGACCCCAAAAAGATGGAAACCACCGGAATAATCAATGCCCTCTCTTACCGGGAAGCGGTGGAAATGACGCACTCGGGAGCAAAGATCATCCATCCCAAAACCATAAAACCTTTGCACAATAAAGGCATTCCTTTGTATGTGAAGTCTTTCCTGTCACCACAGGATGAAGGGACGGTGATACGGGAACTGGACCATAAAATTGAGCTGCCACCCATTTTTATTCTGAAAGAAAATTTGGCACTGATTACGCTGTCTCCCAAAGATTTCTCTTTTATCAGCATTGAAGATATCGACCGCGTTGTGAACTTTTTGATGAAGAACCGGATAAAGGTGACCCTGATGCAGCAGTCGGCCATTGACTTGAATCTGGTACTCGATGCCGGGGAGGTGGATTTTTACTGGCTGACGAATGAATGGCATTCCCATTATTCCGTGCTTTACAATACCGGCCTGACGCTTATTACCATCCGGCATTATACGGAGGAAACACTGGACCGGATCGTAAAAGGGAGGGATATTTTCCTGGAACAGCACAGCCGGCTTACGGCGCGTATCCTGGTGCGGGAGGCGTAAGGCAGTTGCCTGCTTTTTCGCCGGCTCGCTTTTTGGGGGGTATGGTCCTCAGGAAAAAAGCGCCGGCCGGGCAGATACGCTTCCGATGCCGGCAATCCCCGGTGGGAAAACCCGCACTATTTTTCGGGAAAGTAGTCACGCGCACTCAGCGTTTCCACATCGGTCAGCCGGACCTTTTCCACTGTTAACCGCAACTGTTCCTCCACCTTTTTCCCTTTATAGCTGTAGCTTTTATTTATGGATATTTCCCCGGGTTTGAGTTGAGAATAAGTGACCAGAAATTTGTAGGATACATCCTGGTAGAAATCGGTATTGGAATCACCCACCGCCAGGGATTTTCCCTGCCGGTGGTGTTTTTCAGACGTTGCTGAGCCTTCGATCCTCAGGACCGAATAATCTTTTTTTGCAATGGTGATCCTCCCCTCAAATGAAGTGGCATGGAAATCCAGCGATCCCTCCGGAGTGGGGGTGAGTTGCCTGAAGGAGATGATCCAGGAAGGTTGTCCCCCGACGTCTGCCTCTTCTTCCAGTTGTAACTCAAAATTATCCAGCAGCGAGGAATTTAACACGGAAGCCCCGGACCGCACCCAATCCATTTTCAGGAGTTCATCAACGGGCAGAATGCCGCCGGAAAACCGGTAGGGAGGCTCTGAGGGGTTGATCTTATACTTGCGCATCCGGAAGGCATCGAGCCGGGAAGGTTCAGCATATCCTGTTTTGTCATAGATCACAATTTTTGCCTGCTGGTTGATACGGGTGGTGTCATCAATGACTTTTTTATCCTGATAACGGCAAAGGAGGTTAAAAGGACCGCCGAGGTAGTTGTAACGGGTATTCTCCGCAGCCATCCGTAAAATCCGGACGAGAACCCTGGAACGGGCGGCAATGTCTACATTCTCAATGTCGTAAGACTTTGGCTCCAGTTTGATGATGGCGAACGCTTCCTGAAACAACGTTTCCACCGGAAATTTCTTTATCTTAAAACCTACCGCCGAAAACTGGATGTCTGCTTCCTCCATCTCCTTTGGAATTTTTAATTCAAAATTCCCCTCTTCATCGCTGGCGGTGCCATGAAACGTATCTTCTATGCTGATGTTGGTAAATGCCACTGCCTCATTCGTGACCCGGTTGATGACTTTCCCCTTCACAGCCTTTATCGGCTCCGGTCCGGGTTGAGCCCCGACGGCAAAACCCATGGCCATCAGGATGGATACTAAAAGTAGTTTGTTCATTCGTATATATTTTTGTCCTTCCGCATTGGACCGGATTTTAAAAGTGTTCCGGCCACTTCGTTTCATAAGCAAAAACTTTTCCATTATTTTGAATAAAAGTAATAATTCTATACCATTCACATCACATATAACGTTATAATACCCTGTTATTATTTGTTATATTTGCTAAAATCTAAAAGAATTAACATGACAAACAAATATTTCATACTCCTTTTTATACTTTTCGGTGT